>JAZLHZ010000110.1:0-4235 GCA_045617085.1 Clostridia bacterium | reverse complement strand
CTGTGAGTATACCATACGCTGGCTCATACTCAACTTTTTTCTCAGAGCCAGTATGACAAAGGAGACTGCAGACATGAAACCAAGTCCGCCGATCTCTATCATACAGAGGATCACGACCTGACCAAACCCGCTCCACTGCAGCCATGTATCCGCAAGGATCAGTCCGGTCACGCAACTCGCAGATGTGGCAGTAAACAGTGCTGTTTCAAAGCTACAGCTTTTGCCGTTTCTTGATGCAGCTGGCAAACACAACAACAATGTACCGAGCAGTATGATACCGATGAACGTCATTGCGATTACTCGGTTGATGTTGAACGACCTGCTGCTTCCGTTTCTTTTCAAATATTCTTCACCTTCAAGTTTTACTTTTCAGCCAGCTTCCCGAGGAGGAATCTTCTCATATCGGCATAGTCCTTATATTCCACACTGAACATCTCATCCCTGCTCAATTCTTTATTGTACTCATGGATGTCTGCTTTTTTCATCACATAGGAGAAAGCTGTATCCAATGCTTCCGGGACTTTTTCCTTCAGTTTTTCCAGTAGTTCATAGAACTCAATGCCTCTGCGCAAAGCTTTATACCGCAGTGTCAACAGCGGAGCTCCGTTGGCGGCAGGATAAACAAAATTTATATCTCCCGCCGGGAATGTACCGTAACGAATATCCTGCCTCGGTGCATCGTTCCACACAGTGTAGTTCCATCGCAGGAAACCGTCGAGTCCTGCAAAAGACGTAAATATGCCGATGTAATACGATTCCGTCAGATCACTGCGAAGGAATGTATTTGGAGTATCCGGACCACAACAGACGTACCACAGGAAACGTTTGCCCTTCATGGTCTGCTTATATTCCTTGATCTTGTCATATTCCCCGTATACACAGTAGATAAACGGCGCAAAATCATATACCTGTTTCCCGAACTCGCCAATGAATTCCGCATGGTTGATAGCAGCTTTGAACTTAAAAGATGGGGCAATCAACGCAATATGACTCAGACTTTTACGATAGGCTTCCACATCCCCCGGTTCATCTGCTGCCAACCGTACTCTTTCTATCTGGTTCGTCCGGATAAAATAATGCTCCAACGAAATGATATAGTCATCTATCTGCTTTGCTTCCCGCATAAACCGGAAGCATCCGTCCGATTCATCATAATAGCGGATGCGGACATTGTCGGGATAATCCTTCGCAACTGTCGGAAAACCTTTTTCCGTCCATACGTTGGCAAGGCCGTACAGTGACAGCTCATCCTTTATTCCGTGTTTGGCACAGACATCAATATACCGTTGCATCGGACGGTAATCATAACTGAATGAACCGTCCTTATGCCTGCATACCGGTATAATGGAGTACTCAAACAGATTGGCTTTATCCCTGTGCTCCATAAAACAACTTTGTCCCGACCACGGAATCTCGCTGACGACAAGGGTCACAGCCCGTTGACCGAGTTTTCCGAGAGAATCGGCATATTTATCCAACACATCAAAATGTGCATCACTCCACAATTCAACCTCATGCTTACGGGCAATATTGGAAAGATGCTGCCACAGATCCAAATAGAACTTGCCTTCCGATGCTGACGGGATACGAGTACCGATCACTTCGATATCAATCGGGGCACATCCGACTTCGGTCTCATCCTTCAGAAGCGACGATTGTAGGATGCGGACCATACCCTTATAATTGCCGGGTTTGGTATCTTCCGGGATTTTCATCTCAATCCATACAGATTGTGCCATCCCTGCATCAATTTCCTTGACACTTTGCGACAGCAGTGCATCCGCTTTGAGATATCGATCATCATCATAGTGCATATCAATGATGTTCAGTTCTGTCTTGAAAGGTACATTCGCCTCGATACGCAGTGTCGTTCTGTTGATTTGTTGGCTGACGAACATCGCTTTGCCGACATTCAAAGAATATGCCTCATCTGATCCGAGGATCAGTTGAAAAGCTGCTGTGTCATTCAATCCAGCTGTCAGTCGGGCAGACTTCGGATAATCGGCAATAGTTTCAAATCTGTATATCCATTCCGACCCCAATGTGAGCTTGAAAGCTTCGGATTGTATTCCGTATAACAGCTTCATCGTTTCGACTCCTTTTTTGTTACATATAGAATTCAATCTCACCCATTTTCAGCTTGGCATCTTTAAACTGCGGACGAAGTGAGGTTTTTCCGACAGTCTCAGGAATATCCAACTTCAGATATCTTACCGATATCTTTTCGAAGTCTATAATGTCCTCGCCGCCGAAAATGCGAATATATCCGTTTGAAATCTCCTTGTAGTTGATTCCGTCTTCGGAAGAAGACAAACAGTATTTACAGGGAAAACGCATCAGCTGCTCGGTCATGATCTTTCTTTCCGGAGTCTTTCGTGTAATTCCATCATAAAGCTGAGGCAACACGCCGATAGCTCTCAGCGGGATTGTCTGCCCCAAATCAATAATGATCTGCGCCGTTTCATCCCCTTCAAATACCTGATAAGGATCACTATTAAAGAGGATTGAGGCATCTTTTCCCGATACGATGTCCTTTGCCGAGAATGCGCTCTTGTCCTCTATATGCTGAAGATCATTCGGAACGATATGCCGCTCGTGATCTGTCCATACTACCGGTGACCAGGTCTTTTCACCTTTATCGTTCGCAAAACGCAGATAGAAATAAGAAGCATCTTGGGCCTTAACAGTCACATCTACTGCTGAGAAATCCACATCCCGAATCGTCAACACCCGTCGTTCTCTGTCAGTGATGATCTCCAGACTTGTCAGTTCCCCGGCTTTCGTTCCGTCTATATGACTTGCTTCGATATGGAAAACATATTCCGAAGCACTTTTGATATGTGCAGGAGCTGCAGAACCGTTTACAGTATAGTATACCCTGATGTTACCGGACTCGCTGGCATAGCATCTGGTTTCTCGGAACGCCTTAACAAATGCTTCCTTCGTCTTTTCCGGCGCCATAACAACGGTTTTCCCGGGGAACAGATCTGCACTCCATACAGGCCCATGGTGATCACTGCTGCACGTAGTCGATACCGTCATGCCGTTATCCAATGCCACAGAAAGTATATGCTCAAAGAGAAGTGTCTCCTCACGAATGGTACCGTTGCCCATTTCGATCATTCTTACGCAGCGCTTCATTTCATCCGTAGCGTTGTGCCACAAGTCAAAATTCCATATCCCTGGCACTGAAGAACCCATGACCTGCGGATGCGCAAGGACACAGATCGGTGCCGGAGAAGGCATCACATTACGATAATACTCGTCATACTTCTTACAGCTGGCATAGCCAACGGAATTAACCGTCACGATCTCACCGGCGTTCTTATGCTTGATGCCATACCGGTCTGTCTGAAGATTCTCTACTTCCGATTCACTGCCTGCCAACACGATCAGACCGTCATGCTCCTGTTCGTCGGCAGCAATAAATCCCTGCATGAATTCCTTATCGGACAGAAGGCATGCATGGTCGGAAATAACCGTAAAGTCCAGCTTGCCCTCTTTGCAATAATCGTTTACCACATCGGCAGGCCGTCCGTCGGTACGCAGCTTGAAGGTTTCTGCGTTGTGATCCATCGTAGTATGCACATGGAAATCGCCGATATAGTAGTTCATTTTCTCCATTTCATCGACTGTTTCCCGGATATTGACCTTACAGTACAGCTTTTGTCCGTCAGCCTCTGCAGTGATGACAGACTTCCCGTCCGCTCTGGCGGCGATCAGCACAGCACCGTCCTTCGGGAACAGGCTTATACTGTCGTTGTCCGATGTGAATACCGCAGGTACGGTCTCGTCTTTTTCAATCACACGAAGAGAAACAACTTCGCCGACAAACATCTCGATGTATTCTCTGCTCAGTTTCATTATTCCTGTCCCCCGATCACTATTATTCTTTATTTCAGCAGTTCCAATGCCATATAAAAGCTCTCTGTCTTCTGCATGACTGCAAATACATCTTTATATGTTTTCCCACTCTTGTACATCAGTATTGCAGCATCCAGCTTTCCCTCGGCCGCTTTCATATACTTTTCTGCATCATCTTTTCCTTCACAGCCTGTCGCCTCATTGAACAGCCGGATCATGCGGTTGCCGATCTTCTCGTTCTTACAATGCAGACATACCATCAGATTATCATAGGTACGACCCAGTTTTACCATAACCGTAGTCGAAAGCATATTCATGATCATTTTCTGCGCTGTACCGGCTTTCATGCGGGTAGAACCCTGGATCGTTTC
>JAZLHZ010000109.1:0-7543 GCA_045617085.1 Clostridia bacterium | reverse complement strand
ATATCGAGCCGGCATTCTTCACCGCATCGAGATAGTCAAACGGCGAATCCACGCAAAGCTCCAGATGCTCCGGTGCCAACTCGTTGGCGATGTCGATGGCCTGCATCAAATCGTCTGGCACGATGATCTTGCCCCGATTGTCGACAGAGGCACGGGCGAACTCTGCTCTTTCCAGCAGGGGAATCTGCCGCTCCAGCTCGGCGCTGACGGCCTTGGCCAGCTCCTCGGAATCGGTGACCAGTACGGCGGAAGCCATCTTGTCATGTTCTGCCTGAGAAAGCATATCTGCGGCGGCATAGACGGGGTTGGTGTTTCCGTCGGCAACGATCAGTATCTCACTGGGTCCTGCGATCATGTCAATGGAGACCTGACCGTAGACCTGTTTTTTTGCTTCGGCGACGAAGGCATTGCCGGGGCCGACGATCTTGTCCACTCTCGGGATGCTTTCGGTGCCGTAGGCGAGGGCGGCAATGGCCTGAGCGCCGCCGACCTTGAATATCCTGTCAACGCCTGCAATGTGTGCTGCGGCGAGGATGACAGGAGCGATCTTGCCTTCCGCATTGGGCGGTGTGGTGATGACGATCTCTTTGACACCTGCCAGTTTTGCGGGGATGGAATCCATCAGCACGGTGGAGGGATAGGCAGCCGTGCCGCCGGGCACATACAAACCGGCCTTTTCAACGGGGATGATCTTCTGCCCCATCACGATGCCGCGTTCATCGTTGATGATGAAGCCGGAGCGGATCTGCTTCTCGTGGAAGTGGCGGATATTCCGTGCGGCCTCTTCGAGGATGCGCAGGAATTCCGGTTCCACCAGAGACAGTGCCTCGTCGATCTCTTCCTTTGTGACGGCGAGGGAAGTCAGGTCTGCCTTATCGAACTTTTTGCAGTATTCCAGCAGTGCTCTGTCGCCGTTCTGTTTGACGTTTTCAATGATATCGGTGACGATGCCTTCCACATTCGTGGTCGGCATGGCCCGGTCAAATATGTCCTTTGCTTCTACTTCGCTAACCTTCAACAGCTTGATCATGGCTTACTCCTCCGTGACAGACATCAGTCCGTTTTTGAGCGCTTCGATACGGTCTGCCTTGAACTTATGAGAGGCCTTGTTGGCGATGAGACGTGCGGTGATCGGTACGACCTCCTCCACGACCTCCAGATCGTTTTCTTTCAGCGTGGTGCCGGTTTCCACGATATCCACGATGACATCCGACAGACCGAGGATCGGTGCGATCTCGATGGAGCCGTTCAGGTGGATGATATCGATGTCACGTCCCTTGGAGAGGTAATATGTCTTGGCGATATTGGAAAATTTGGTGGCGACGATCAGCGTCCGGGACGGATCGTCCATATATCCCTTCGGAGCTGCGACCGCCATGCGGCACTTGCCCTTCTTCAGATCCAGCAGCTCATAGATATCCGGCTTGTACTCAAGCAGGATATCCTTGCCAGCCACACCGATGTCCGCAGCTCCCCGCTCGACGTAAATGGCGACGTCGGAGGGCTTGACCCAGAAATAGCGGACGCCCTTTTCGGGGTTTTCAAAGATCAGTTTGCGGCTCTCCTCCAGCAGGGCGGGGCACTCAAAACCGGCCTTGGCGAACAGCGTATAGATCTTTTCGCCCAGCCGTCCCTTGGGCAGGGCAATGTTGAGATAGTCGTCCTTGACCTGTGCGGCTTCGTCAATGCGCTCCAACGCATCGGTATAGACGGCAAAGCCGATGGCGCCGGAGTTTCTGCCCATTTTGCGCATCAGCGTGTCATATCTGCCGCCGGAAAGTACGGCAGAGGGAATGCTCTTTACAAAGCCCTTGAACACGATGCCGTTGTAGTAGTTGATGTCATCCACGGCGGAGAAATCGACATGGACGTTTTTATTGCCGGCAAAAGCGGAAATGATGCTGCGGAAATCGGTATAGGCTTCGATTCCCGAAAGCAGAGCGTCAAGCTTCGGCAGTACGTCGGCAACACTGCCGTTGACGTTCAGGATATTCTTCAGCAGCCCGACGGATGCCTTGTCCCCGCAGGCGGCACAGAGATTGTCGATCTCGTGCGTGTTCTTTTCGCCGATGGATACATACAGTCGGTTCACCTGCTCGTTGGTGAGGTCGAGTTTTTTTATGATCTCTGAAAGTACTGCCAGATCGGAAACCGCCAGCACGCCTTCGCCGGGAAGTACGCCCAGACTGTCGATAGCCAGACGGATGACCTCGTTGATCTCGTCATTTCCGACCTTGCCGAAGCATTCGATGCCGGCCTGCATGATCTCCTTGAAGGAGCCGGTACCCTTGGAGATGCGGTAGACGTTTTCGTTATAGAAAACCTTGGTCGTTTTCTCGGGAGCATCCTTGCTGTTTTTGATGATGGAAAGCGTCACGTCGGGCTTCAGCGCCATCAGCTTGCCGCTGGTATCCGTGAAGGTGATGACATTGTCCGAAACGAGGAAGTCCTTGTTCTGGGCATACAGGTCATATTCCTCAAACTTGCCCATGCGGTAAGGGACATATCCCTTGGAATAATACAGTTCACGAAGAGCAAAAATGATGCGCTCGCTGTTTTGAAGTACCGAATCATTGATCTGCATTGTCCTTCTCCTTTGTCTTCTCTTTTTCTGTCTGTTCTTTCTCTTTTAATCTTTCGATGACGTCACGGTAGCCCCCGGCTCCGTAGGTGAGGCAGCGGCTGACACGGCTGATCGTGGCGGTGCTGATACCGACCTGTTCCGCAATGGTATGATAGCTCATGCCTTTGTCCAACAGGATCGCCGTATCAAGGCGCTGTGCCATATCGAGGATCTCCTTGATCGTACAGAGATCTTCAAAAAAACGCTGACATTCTTCGACACTTTCAAGGCTGTGTATGGTTTCAAAAAGTCTGTCAACGGAATCTGAATGAAAATCCATGTGTCTTTTCTCCTTGTTTTGTTGTTTAGCACTTTACTATTATAAATCATAAAAGCGTCACTGTCAAGCAAATCGCATTATTTTACAAAAACGGTTGCATTGAACGGCGCTTTTGCGGTATAATACATACAGAGAGGAGTGTGATACAGATGAAATATGATGGGGCGATCGTCGGGACCGGACCTGCGGGATTGTCTGCGGCGCTGACACTGAAGGCCAACGGAAAGAGCTTTGTGTGGATCGGAAGCAGAGATTTGAGCGACAAAATATCGAAAGCGGAACGTATCGATAACTACCCCGGGCTGACCTCGGTTTCGGGAAAAGAGCTTGCCGAGGCCTTCAATAAACAGATCGCAGCGGCGGATATTGAAATCAGGGAATATATGGTCAATCAGATCATGCCCTTTGACGACGGTTTTGCGCTGATGGCTGGCAGCGAGTTTTTCGAGGCAAAGACCGTGATCCTTGCTACCGGCATCGTCATGAGCAATACGATCCCCGGCGAGAGTGAGAGAGTCGGACGGGGCGTCAGTTACTGCGCCACCTGTGACGGAGGCCTGTATCGGGGAAAAACCGTTGCCGTGTTCTGCGGAAACAAACGGTTTGAACATGAAGCAAAGTACCTGTCGGAGCTTGCGGCAAAGGTGTATTTCTTTCCGACATATCCGGCGGAGGAACGTATTGCCGAAAATGCCGAGATGATGAAGGTCCGCATCCGTGAGGTCATGGGCGATAAACGAGTGGAAAATCTGCTGCTTTCCGACGGCAGCGAGCTTCCTGTGGACGGTCTGTTCTGCCTGCGGGACAGTGTGGCGCTGAATACGTTGATGCCGTCTCTTGAAACCGAGAACGGCCATATCAAAGTTGACCGCAGCATGCAGACGAATATTCCCGGGATATTTGCCGCAGGCGACTGCACCGGGCGTCCGTATCAGTACGCCAAGGCTGTAGGCGAAGGTAATGTGGCGGCACATTCCGTGGCAGAGTATCTTTCAAAATAAAAATGATCTTCCCGAGGTATTTCGGTCTCGGGAAGATCGCTTTTCTTTTTACCGATATTCTATCGTGAGTTCGTCCGGGCGGAACTCGGTGCAGGTGGTGAACAGATCATTGTCTCTGTTGTAGGTCACGGCGAATTCCGACTTGCCGATGACATCCGCCACAACAGGAGTGTCGCTTTTCGAGGAGACAAAGATGCGGCAGATCGCTTCGTCGATGTCTTCTTTTTTTATGTTCAGCCTTGTACAGCCTTCTTCATAGTTCAGCGTGTAGATCAGATGAACGGTGTCTCCGTTTTTGTTCTGTGCGTTAACCGTGAATGTCATAGATACCGTCCTCTCTGCATCGGATCTCCGCCTCGTAGAAGGCCCGTATGCCGTCGATCATATATCCGATATCCTTTGCGCCGGCGGTCTCATAGCTGGAATGCATGGCAAGCTGCGCCAGACCGATATCCACGGTGCAGACGGGTACTTTGCAGCTGGATCCGTTGCCCAGTGTGCCGCCGCCGGGCAGGTCCGAACGGTTGTGGAAGATCTGATACGGTATCTTGGCGTTATCGAGGATCGTGCGGAAAACCGCTTCGCCGATACCGTCGGTCGCATAGGACTGACGGGAGTTGAACTTGATGACGATGCCCTCATTCATGAAAACCTGATTGGCAGGGTCGGCATATTCGGGGTGATTGGGATGGGTGGAATGCGCATTGTCTGCCGAAAGCATGAAGCTGGAGGTCAGCGCCATGCGGTAGGTGTCATCGTCTGCGCCGAGCGCATGGGCGATGCGCAGCGTGATGTCGGACAGGAAGCTGGATTCGGCGCCCTGACGGGTACGGTTGCCGACTTCCTCATTGTCAAACACGATGCACATGCTGATATGATCGGTCTTTTTTGCCTCGATGAACGCCTGCATGGAGGTGTATGCGCATTCGAGGTCGTCCAGCCGTCCGCAGGAGATGTATTCGCCGTCATTTCCCCACTGCGTACCTGCCATGCGGTTATAGAGGAACAGGTCGCTGCCGATGACATCCTCGGGTGCAGCACCGGCGCATTCGGCGATCTCTTTGGTGAAGCTGCCCTTTGCATTGGCGGAGCAGACCAGCGGCGGAATGTCCTTGGCGGGATTGATCTTGTAACCGTCGTTGACCTGACGGTTCATATGGATGGCGACATTGGGGATCATGCAGGTGTCCCGGTCAATGTTGACCAGCCGCACGCCGATACCGTTTTCGGTCTTGACGAAAACTCTTCCGGCGACGGACAGGGGACGGTCAAACCATGTGGACATGATCATGCCGCCGTATCCCTCCACGTCTAACTGTACGAAGTGACCGGCGCTGGTGACTTCGGCGGTCTTTTTCAGCTTGAATACCGGGCTGTCGCTGTGGGAAGCGCACATCTGGAAGGGCGCAAAGCCGCACTCCGGCACGGTGAAGGCGATGATGCTGGAAAGGTTGCGGGTGACATAGTACCCCTTGCCTTTTTCCAGCTGCCACTTTTCGGATTCCTGAAGCCTGATATAGCCCGCCGCATCCAGCATTCCGGACAGTGTTTTTACTGCATGGAATGCCGAAGGTGAAGATTGAATAAACGAGAACAACTCTTTTGCTCTGTCCATGATTTTTCCTCTTTTCAAAATTGCCCGGAGCCGAAGCCCCGAGCTTGATCAATCGAACAGGGGATTACCACTCTGCGATGACGCCGTCGCTGTCTCTCCAGATGGGGTTGTGCCAGTCGTGGCCTTCCTTTGCCATCTTGCGGACGTATTCCTCATTGACCTCAATGCCCAGACCCGGCTTCTTCAACAGCTCGCAGCAGCCGTTCTTCCAGGTCAGCGTCTCGGGGTCGGAAAGGTAGTTCAGCAGGTCATAGCCCTCGTTGTAGTGGATGCCTGCGCTCTGCTCCTGAATGAAGGCATTGGGCGTGCAGAAGTCCACCTGCAGGCAGGCGGCCAGTGCAATGGGACCCAGCGGGCAGTGAGGTGCCACGGAAACGTCCCAGGCTTCTGCCATGGCGGAGATCTTCTTAAGCTCCAGAATACCGCCGCAGTGGCTTACGTCGGGCTGGATGATGTCCACGCCGCCCTTGGTGATCATGCTCTTGAAGCCCCAGCGGGTGAAATTGCGCTCACCGGTGGCGATCGGGATATGAGAGGTGCGCTGGAACTCGATGAAATCTTCTTCATTTTCGCACAGCACGGGCTCTTCAACAAACATCAGACGGTACGGCTCCAGCAGATGGATCAGCTGCTTGGCCATGGTTTTATGTACTCTGCCGTGGAAGTCTACGGCGATGCCGATGTCCTTGCTGACCTCACGGATGGCGGCGACACGTTCCACGGTTTCGTCCAGCTTTTTATAGCTGTCGATCCACTTGAGCTCATCGGTGCCGTTCATCTTGATGGCTTTGTAGCCCTGTGCAAGGGCTTCCTTTGCGCCGTTGGCGGTGTCACGGGGATGGTCGCCGCCAATCCAGCGGTAGACCTCGATCCTGTCGCGGCACTTGCCGCCCAGCAGCTCGTATACAGGAACGCCCAGCGCCTTGCCTTTGATGTCCCACATGGCCTGCTCGATGCCGGAAATCGCAGAGCTCATGATGGGGCCGCCCCGGTAGAAGCCGGTACGGTACATCTGCTGGAAAGCGTCTTCGATGTCAAAGGCGCTCTTGCCGATGAGGGTGGCAGCCAGCTCGTTCACACAGGCGGCGACGCTGTCGGCCTTGCCCTCGATGACGGGTTCGCCCCAGCCGACGAGACCGGACTCGGTGGTCATTTTCAGAAACAGCCAGCGGGGAGGTACCTTGAAAAGCTCAATGCTGCGGATCTTCATAAAACATATTCCTCTTTCTTTCAAAAATTACTTGCAATATTTCCGATAGCAGCCCTGAACGATGCCGTCCATGGCGCCCAGCTTGCCAGGCATTATTGTGCCCGGATCGATAACAGCCGGTGCCTCTTTGGTTCGTGCATCATACAGGAAGTTGTTGATCACGGTTGCGTTGCGGATGACATACAGCGGCAGCTTTTTTCTATTTTTGTCATTGCTGGTATACATGTATCGACCGGTTCAATTGCGGCTAATAATGGATGTTATTTTGAGCATTGACCTTTTTGTTATTTTTCCGAGAAGATGCCATATCATGTCCAAGACAACAGATACAATGTATGATATCAATATCAAAACTAACAATGACGGTACAGCATACTTCGGTGAAATAACGATGCGTATAACAGCGTAGAAATAATAACAGAAGAAAGAATGAATTAGCCACATGTTAGTACTTCTCTTTCCCAACTTCGTCAAAAACAGTCTTGTGTATTTCAGACGTTTGACTAAATCCATTCCTATGATGATAAATAACGGAGTAAATAAAATGTCAAGATTTTGTCCCGGGCCTGACTGTCTTAAAAACACAAGCACCATGATAAACAATATGTCAGACAAGGGATTCAGAATATGGTTAGACACCAAATCGTTATACAGCCTATCCAGCAATCCGAATTTGGCGCATACGATCCCCATCCAGAAACATGCAAAAAACGGCGCCTTCGGACAAAACAGGGCGGTATATAAGTAGTTTTTTTGCAGATTTCCGAGACTTTCGATTTTTCCCAATGCTGGGAACACATTAGTGATCAAAATA
>JAZLHZ010000108.1:0-1975 GCA_045617085.1 Clostridia bacterium | reverse complement strand
GGACTGGTTCCGCAGGCGTTTCGGCGCCAATGCGGCGGTGCTCCATTCGAGGCTGTCTCCGGGCGAGCGGTTCGACGAGTGGATGCGCATCCGCACAGGCGAAGCCAAAGTGGTCATCGGTGCCCGTTCTGCCGTGTTCGCACCGGTGGAAAAGCTGGGCATCATCATCGTGGACGAGGAGCACGAATCGAGCTATATTTCCGATTCCCGCCCCCGGTACGATACCCGGGAGGTGGCGCAGAAGCGGTGTGAGGCAAATGAAGCTGTGCTTCTGCTGGGCAGCGCCACGCCGTCCATCGCCACATATATGAAGGTTATGCCGAAGGTGCGTCCCGAAAACCGGCTGGAGCTGATCGAGATGAACCGCCGGGTCAAGGGCAGGGCATTGCCGGAGGTCAGGATCGTCGATATGCGGGAAGAACTGATCAAGGGCAACAAGTCCATGTTCAGCGGAGCCCTCATCAATGCCATGCAGGAATGCCTCGATCAGGGGCATCAGCTGATCCTGTTCCTCAACAAGCGGGGTTATTCGTCCTTCGTGTCGTGCCGTGCCTGCGGACATGTGGTCAAGTGCGGTAGCTGCGACGTGTCGATGACCTATCACTTATATGAAAATATGCTGCGCTGCCATTACTGCGGCAGCATGAGCGAGCCGCCGACGGTCTGTCCCGAATGCGGCAGCCGCTTTATAAAGCATTTCGGCGCAGGCACCGAAAAGGTCGAAGAGGCCGTCAAGGCGCTGTTCCCGAATGTGGCGGTATCGAGAATGGATGTGGATACCACCTCGGGAAAGGATGCGCACGAAAAGATATTGTCCGAGTTCCGAAGCGGAAAGACGAGGATACTCGTCGGCACGCAGATGATCGCCAAGGGACTGGATTTCCCGAACGTCACGCTGGTGGGTGTGGTGGCTGCAGACCTGACGCTGAACCTGCCGGACTACCGCAGCGCCGAGCGCACGTTCCAGCTGCTGACACAGGTGGCAGGCAGAGCAGGACGCAGCGATTATCCCGGAAAGGTCATCATTCAGACCTACGATCCGGATAACTATGCAGTCAGACTGGCTTCAAGGCAGGACTATCGGGCTTTCTATTTTGAAGAGGAGAAGATCCGCCGCAGGGGACTGTATCCGCCGTTTACGGTGCTGGCAAGACTGCTGGTCACCTCAAAGAATGCCAAGGCAGCGGAGGATACGGCGCTGGCGCTGGAAAACAGGCTCAACGTGCTGCTGGACGAAAATCCCGAATGGCGGAAGGACACCGTACAGATGCGGGCGCTGGAAGCGCCCATCAAGCTGCTTTACGGCGAGACCAGATGGCAGGTATTCATCAAGATGTATGCCCGCCGCAGCTCGGACGAGATCATTGCGGCAATGGAAGAGCTGGAGGAAATGCCTTTTGACAACGTGAAGGTGGAGCTTCAGGTAAACCCCGTTGCCATGCTGTAATAAGAAAAAAAGAATAAGACAGAGATAAGAGGAGTAGTACAATGTCGGTACTGAGAGTTGTGAAACTTGGTGAAGATGTGCTTCGGAAGAAGTCGCATCCGGTGACTGTGATTGACAGACGGACCCAGCTGCTGCTGAGGGACATGGCAGATACCATGTATGCCGAGGACGGCTGCGGACTGGCGGCTCCCCAAGTGGGAATCCTGAGGCGCATCGTGGTCGTTGACGTGGGCGACGGACTGGTGGAGCTCATCAATCCGGAGATCATTGAGGCCGAGGGCGAAGAGGTGGACGTGGAAGGCTGCCTTTCCGTGCCGAACCGCCGCGGTACCGTGGCAAGACCCACCAAGATCAAGGTACGGGCAATGGACAAGAAGGCTCGTCTCATTGAATTCACCGCAGAGGGCTTTTTTGCCAGAGCCATCTGTCATGAGCTGGATCATCTGGACGGCATCGTCTATGTGGACAAGATGATCGAAGACGTATCGGCAAAGTATTTTCCGGAGAAATAATCAAAGAATATGAGAA
>JAZLHZ010000107.1:0-4961 GCA_045617085.1 Clostridia bacterium | reverse complement strand
GGATCGATCTGGGAGACAGAGTCTTATTCCATTCGCCATGCTTTCACCTACAGCGATATTACCTGGCGCCTCGGAACCTGGATTCCGCAGGCGATTGCGATATTCGCCGCCGTGCTGATGGTGCTGTGCAATTGCACAAAGGCCAGAAGCGGTGACGGACTGTATGCACTGTGCTATCTGCTGATGACGCTGCTTTCCACATGGGTACTGAACGGCACCCGAATGGTGCTGTGTATGTATCCGACATATATCATGCTGGCGGATTTCATGGATACGAGGAAGAAGCGGGACGTGATTCTGACGATTTCACTGATACTGATGTGTTTCTTCTCGTATATGTATGCCATCTGCGGCACCGTCATGTAAGCAAAGAAAACAAGAAAATGACAAGGGGGACGATTTCATGCTTAACGAAAAGATCCTTGCGAGAAAGCTTCCGAGTCTCATGATCTTCAATAACGGCAACGAAGTCAAGACCATCGACGATTGGCGGCTCAGAAGAAAGGAACTGCTGGAGGTGCTGTCACGGGAGGAATACGGATATACCCCGGCTGCTCCCGAAAGCGTTTCAGTGAAGGAGATCAGCAGCGAACGCAGCTTTGCCGGAAAGGCGATCTGGAAGAAGCTGGAGCTGACGATCGAAGCGCCTCTGGGCAGCTTCACATTTCCCTTCAACCTGATCACGCCCATCGGCGTTAAGAATTCTCCGGCATTCATCCATATCAATTTCCGTCCGGATGTGCCGGATAGGTATATGCCTGTGGAGGAGATCATTGACAACGGCTTTGCACTGGCTTCTTTCTACTATCAGGATGTGACGAGCGACAATAACTCCTTTGACGGCATTGCCAAGGTGTATCCCAGAGACGAAAAGACCGGCTGGGGTACCATCGGCATGTGGGCATTTGCCGCCGGCAGGATCATGGACTACCTCGTCACCTGCGAGGAGATCGACCCCGAACGGGTAGCCGTTACCGGCCATTCCCGTCTGGGCAAGACGGCGCTGTGGTGTGCCGCGCAGGACGAGCGTTTCTCCATGGGTATTTCCAACGATTCCGGCTGCAGCGGTGCGGCGATTTCGAGGGACAAGGTCGGCGAGCATGTGGACCGCATTGCCACAGTATTCCCGTTCTGGTTTTGCGGCAACTATCAGAACTGGAAGAACAGGGAGCATGAAATGCCCTTTGACCAGCATATGCTGATCGCTTTGATCGCTCCCAGATGTGCCTATATCGACTCCGCAGAGGAGGATGAATGGGCAGATCCCGAGAGCGAGTTCCTTTCCGCCGTAGAGGCATCAAAGGCATGGAAGCTCCATCGTCTGAACGGTATTGTCACGCCGGATGCCATGCCCGAATACAACAAGCCCCTGCACGAGGGCGGTGCGGGATACCATGTCCGAACCGGCAATCATTTCTACAGCCGTACGGACTGGCTGTTCCAGATGGAATACCGCAAAAAGCATAACGTCTGAGAAATATGAAACGATTTCTGAAAAACAAATACACATATCTTCTGTATCAGCTATTGGTCATGGCATTCCTGAGCGCAGCCGCAGCATTGATCCCGCTGTGGCTGAGCCATTTGTACAGGGTCTGTGTGATCGTGTTTCAGTGGCTGATGCTGAGTATTGCCGGGGCAGTGACTTCGTTTTTCGTTTGCAGAAAAGGAGTTAACTGTTATCTTGGCTGGATACTTGCACCGGTGTGCGTGAGTGTTGTGCCGTGGTTCCTCATCGGGTATCCGGTGGATCCCGGAGTCATGCTGGTGTGCGCTTTCGTATCGGTGATCGGTGCGGCAGCCGGCCAGACGGCATATCGCAGATATTGATAATAATCGGAGGAGAGAAACATGGTTTATAATAATGTACTTGAAGCAATAGGTCATACGCCGATGATCCGTCTTTCCAAAATTGTGCCCGATGATTGTGCAGAGATCCTGGTAAAATACGAAGGCGTGAACATCGGCGGTTCCATCAAAACGAGAACAGCGTACAATATGATTATTGAGGCTGAAAAGCGAGGCATCATAAAGCCCGATACGATCATCGTAGAGCCCACCAGCGGCAATCAGGGCATCGGTCTGGCGCTGATCGGCGCAGTGAAAAACTATCATGTGCGCATCATTATGCCCGATTCCGTCAGCGAAGAGCGGCGCAAGCTGGTCAAGGCTTACGGTGCGGAACTGGTGCTGATTCATGACGACGGGGATATCGGCGCCTGCATCGACGAGTGCCTGAAGACTGCGCTGCGCATGGAAAAGGAAGATCCCAAAGTGTGGGTCCCGCAGCAGTTTGAAAATCCCGACAACCCCTTGGTGCATAAGTATCACACGGCACTTGAGATCGTGGAGCAGGTCGGCGGCCCCATCCACGGCTTCTGCTCCGGCGTGGGCACCGGTGGTACACTTACAGGCATCGGAGAGACACTGAAGAGCCTGTATCCGGATATCTCCATTTGGGCTGTTGAGCCTGAAAACGCCGCCATACTGTCCGGCGGCAGCATCGGAACGCATCTGCAGATGGGCATCGGTGACGGACTGATCCCTGCCAACCTGAACCTGCGGATCTATGATCATATCGATATCGTGACCGACGAGGAAGCGCTGGAAACCTCCCGCCGACTGATCCGGGAAGAGGGTATTCTCTGCGGTATTTCCAGCGGAACCAATGTGACGGCTGCACTGCGGCTGGCAAGAAAGCTGGGCAAAGGCAAGACCGTAGTGACTGTACTGCCCGATACCGGCGAGCGCTATTTCAGCACGGAGCTTTTTGACAACTGACGGGAGGAAAAGCCATGAGAGCAGATGTGCTCAGACCCTTTGAAGAGAATCGGGAATACATGGACAAGCGTGTGAATGATGGTATTGAACAATACCGCAAGGGCGATGCAAAGATCACGCTGGTGGACAGAAACGGAAAGCCTGTCGAGAATGCGCACTTTGACATTCTTCAGACGAAGCACGATTTCAAATACGGCGCCAATCTGTTCATGCTGGACGAGTTTGATGCACAGGAGCAGAACAGCATGTATGCTGAGTATTTCCGGGGCATCTTCAACATGGCTACACTGCCGTTTTATTGGTCAGACATCGAGCCGCAGCGGCTGCAGCAGCGGTATGCAAAGGATGCGCCGAAGATTTACCGCCGTCCGAGCCCTGAACTGTGTCTGGAATACTGTGATAAGTTCGGAATTGAACCGAAAGCCCATTGTCTGAACTACGAACAGTTCACACCGGAGTGGCTGAAGAGCGCAGATGCGCAGCAGTATGAAAAAGAACTGGAGCGCAGAATGGGGGAGCTTTCCGAGCGGTTTGCAAAGCGCATTCCGATCTGGGAGGTCACCAACGAGACCTTGTGCCACGAAGAGTATCACTCTGCCATGTTCCGAAAGACCGACTTCATGGAGCGCTGTTTCTCTATGGCAGATCGGTTCTTCCCGAACAACCGGCTGATGATCAATGAGTGCTGGGCTTATACCTATGACAATTTTGACTGGTCCCAGTCGGCGTATTTCAATCAGGTCGCAAAGCTCCTGGAACAAAAGCAGCGGGTCGACATGGTCGGTATGCAGTATCACATGTTCTTCCGTAAGGAAGAAGAGCTGCAGCGTACGGCAAAGGCATATGACCCGATGCGGCTCTATGATTACCTCGATTACTATGCACAACTCGGAAGACAGCTTCAGATCACTGAGCTGACGATTCCCGCCTATTCGGAAAAGGAAGAGGACGAGGAGATCCAGGCGCAGATCATAAAGAATCTGTATTCCATCTGGTTCTCTCATCCGGCAATGAGCGGCATCGTTTACTGGAATCTGATCGACGGCTTTGCGGCGTTTGCACCCAAGGGCGATATGACGGCAGGCGAGAACTACTATTACGGCGGTCTGCTGCGGTATGATTTCACGCCCAAGCCTGCCTATCGAATGATCTATGACCTGTTTAATAATGTGTGGCGTACGAAGCTTTCGATCGATGCCCCCGAGGGTCAGGCAGATTTCCGGGGCTTCTATGGCGACTATACGGTGAAGGTGACGGCAGACGAGCGCATTTTCTCCTCGGATTTTACCATACATCAGGGAGAAAAGAACGAGCTCCTGTTGACACTGCCGGAATGAAACGGAGAAGACCGTGGCGGAAAATAAAGAAAGATCCGCAGAGAGCCTTGCCATGCTGTACGGCGCAGGGCTTCTGACGAAAGCGGAATATGAAAACAAAAAAGCGCTGCTGAACGGAGCTGCACAGGCGGATCAAACGGTTCCCGAACCGGATGAGGATGGGGCAGCGAATGAAAACATGGTCCTGCCGATACTGATCTCTGTGGTGCTTGTGCTGGCTGTGCTGGGCGCAGCAGTGTATTTTGTGCTGACCCGGTTGATATGATATATCTTATACATATATGGAAGCGAAAGAAAAAACACGCAGGTGGCTGTTGATGCCTGCGTCGGCGGGCTGTATCGCATTGGTCGTGCTGTACTTTATGTTCTTCGGCATCGGGTGCAGATACGGTATCGTCGGCGATTTCAGTTCATTCACTGCGGCATTCCTGCCGTTGCTGCTGGCGCTGTGCATACTGATCGCCTGCGGGACGGCATTCTTTTTGATAAAGAAGCATAGGCGGATATGCAGGTTTATAGCAATCGTGCTTGCGCTGCTGTGTGCCGGTTTTTGTATCGTGTCGGACGGCTCGTATACCGTGAATGACATTATTGAAGGTCAGGCTGTGGAGCGGTTCTTTGAACAGGTGGATACAGTAAACGCAGAAACAGACATCGAGGATGAGCAAGTCGGAGGCCAAGCGGTCTTAGGAAGACAATTACTGCCTTCAACTCCTTGGCTCACAGAACGACATGGCTACGATCCGACTTATACCGTGAATGACATTATTGAAGGTCAGGCTGTGGAGCGGTTCTTTGAACAGGTGGATACAGTAAACGCAGAAACAGACATCGAGGATGAGC
>JAZLHZ010000106.1:0-15440 GCA_045617085.1 Clostridia bacterium | reverse complement strand
ACCAGGATGGCTGCAACAACGAACAGGTTGCGGTTGTCGCCCAGGTCAACGTTCTGGACCATCTTGAGGCCGCTGACGGCGATGAAGCCGTACAGAGCGATGCAGACGCCGCCGGTGATGCAGGAAGGAATGGAGTTCACGAAGCAGGTGAAGGGATCAAAGAAGGACAGGACAATGCAGTAGATGGCTGCAATGATGATGGTGCTGACGGAAGCGTTGCCGGTGATGGCTACGCAGCCGACGGACTCGCCGTAGGTGGTGTTGGGGCAGCCGCCGAACAGAGAACCGATGATGGAGCCTACGCCGTCGCCGATGAGGGTATGATCCAGACCGGGATCGGTGATGAGGTCACGGTTGATGATGGAGGACAGGTTCTTGTGGTCGGCAATGTGCTCAGCCAGAACAACGAATGCCACGGGAGCGAACAGCATGAAGATATTCAGCACGTCGGAGAAGGACGAGATCGTGCCGCCCTTGCCGGTGAACATGCCGACGAAGATGAACTCGGGAACCTTGAAGAAGGTAACATTGTCAAATGCAGCCAGATTGATGACATCCAGACCGCACACGGTCAGCAGCAGGCCGACGATGTAGGCAGCGCCGATACCGACGATGAAGGGGATCATGCGCATCCACTTGGGACCCTTGACGCTGGCCCATACGGTCATCAGGAAAGCAAAGATACCCAGTGCGATGTGGATCAGGCTGTAGAACTCTGCACCGCCGTTAGTGTTGGTCAGGTTGGTGACGGCGCTGCCGCACAGGGACAGACCGATGAGAGCAACGGTGGGGCCGATGACAACGGGGGGCAGGAGCTTATTGACCCATGCGGAACCGGTCGCCTTGATGATGAGGGCGATGATGACATAGACCAGACCTGCAAAGAGTGCGCCCACGAAGATGCCGAGGCATCCGCAGCTGGCAGCACCGATCAGGGGAGAAATGAAAGCGAAGGAGCTGCCCAGGAACACGGGGCTCTTTTTCTTGGTTGCGAAGATGTAGAACAGTGTGCCGAAGCCTGCGCCGCACAGTGCAGCAGCCTGATTCAGAGGCTCGCCGACCAGAACGGGAACGAGCAGCGTGGCAGCCATGATGGCCAGCACCTGCTGGAATGCAAACACGAGGTTCTTCTTGATGGGCGGCTTGTCGTTGATGTCATAGACCAGCTTCATGGGGTAGTACCTCCGATATAAAAATATTCCTGCCGCCTTAAAGCGACAGGATAATCGTATCTCCTGTATTGTCAGAACTTGTCGGTCTCTCCGTACCGCCTTAAAGCAACCTGCGATATAATACCGCAATTATGCTATAAAGTCAATAAATTATGTGCAAAGTTTTGGGTGAGATTTGTGGCAATATTCAGTTAGCAGTGTGCAGTTGGTGAAAACTCCCACACTCCGCAAAGCGGAAATCAGCAGCCGCAGGCAAATCAGCTCTCAGCTCAAAAAACCCGATCTCACAGCACGATCTTTTTGCAGTACTCCTCCAGGCCCTTTTCGTCCAGATTGGGGTTCACGCCCACATAGACCGTTCTTGACAGCAGATCAAGGGTCTTGGGGCACATATCCTTGCTGTAATTGTGGTTGAGATCCCTGTTCGCCTCCATCTTGAAGGGATCCATCAGCGGATGGAAGGCGCCCCGCTTCTCCATGACCGGCGTCCAGTTGCAGTAAACGTGCTTGCCGGTATCGATGGGCAGCGTGCCGCCGACCTTCTCGGAATACGCTCTCGCCTCTTTCTCGGTGCCGAAGCGCAGCGCCAGCGTGGTGGCGCAGTCGCCCTCCGCATCGTGAGAAGGAGCGATCTCATACTTGCCCCTGACGGCTTCCTTCATGACCGCCTTGGCCTTGTGCAGGTCCTCCATGAGGCCGTCCAGCCTTGCGATCTGCGCACGCAGAATGGCGCCGCTGATCTCGCCGACACGGAACTCGCTGCCGCAGAACTGCGGCTCGCTGACGCCGTTCAGCTGGTCGCCGAAGAACGCAATGGCGGAGGAATCGTGGTAGATCAGGGCCCGCTCATAGATCGTGCGGTCATCCGTAAACAGACAGCCGCCCTCGCCGCCGGCGGTGATCACCTTGAAATAGTTGAAGCTGTATGCGCCCGCATCGCCGATGGAGCCCAGCCATCTGCCTTTATACTTGCCGCCGATGGACTGGCAGGCATCCTCGACCACGGCAATGCCGTACTTCTTTGCAAGAGCGCACAGCGCATCCATATCGCTGGGGAAGCCCTGAATATGGACGGGAATGATTGCCTTGGTGTACTTGGATATCTTCTTTTCGCAGTCGGCAGCGTCCATCGTCAGCGTCTCGTCACATTCGCAGATGACGGGGATCGCACCCACGGCAGTGACTGCAATGGCTGTGGCGATATAGGTATAGCCGGGCACGATGACCTCGTCTCCCGGGCCGATACCCAGGCCGATCAGCGCACTGATGAGTGCTGCCTTGCCGGAGGTCATCATCAGTGCATACTTCGAGCCGAGCTTCGCCTTTAGTTCCTCTTCGGCATGGGCAACTTCCCTGCCCGCATCGTTGATCTTAAACAGCTGGCCGCTTTCCGCCACACGGCGGACGGCTTCTACTTCCGCTTCTCCGAATCTGTACATGGTGCTTTCCTCCTTATTCGCCCATCAGCTTGAGGTTCTGATCGATAATGATGTCGTCGGTATCGTCCCGCAGGCACTGGGCGTCTCCCGCCGTGAACGTGCGGATCTCATATCCGCCCCGGAGCAGCTCGCCCCTCGTGGGAAGATACGCATTGGAGCCGTTGGTGCAGCTGAGGCACAGCACATGCGGTCTCTTTGAATAGTCCCGCATCCGCAGGGATATCTCGCTGAATATCTCGAACGGGAACGGCACGATGGCCGCCCCTCCGACCTCGATGATCATGCTGCGGTAGGTGAAATTCGGCTTTTCAACCCGTTTTCCCTCGTGGATCGCCTCGATCTTCTTCAGCCGGTCATACTCCAGATAGTCGATATTGATGAGCTTTTCGGGTTCCGGATATGCCTTGAGTGCTTCCTTCACCTCATCAAGCGGCATCAGCGGCTTGTAGGGCAATACGATGTCGCCGATATGCAGCTTCAGCTCCGGATCCTTTTCCCAGTGCCTGATGCTCCGGTATGCCTTTACCGCATCGCTCTCGGCAACGGCGCCCAGACGAAGCGCATAGCCCAGATCGCCCACGGTCTGTCCGTTGGAAAGCCGGGGTCCCACATCGCCCTCCGCACCGTCGATGAACGTGGTCACGGCGCCGCTCTCCCGCTCCAGACCGTCCACCATCACGCCGGACCAGTCACGGCTGATCTCATGGTTGCAGCCGCAGCCGGTGCCGTGGCAGCCGTAATGGACGATGTTCAGCAGCGGCGCACCGTCAATGGTACGAAACGCCAGCACCGTCATTTCGGGGTCGTATACGCCGTAGGGGTTCTGACCGAGGATCACATCGCCGTTGCGTAGGATCTGGCGGCGGTTGATGCCCACCTCGGAATGCACCGTGCCGATACCCAGCTCGGCCTCCTTCATGGAAGCCGTCGCCCGGACAGCGGCCTTCAGAATGCCTTCCCTGAAAATGCCGTTGACGTATTCTTCGTCGATGCCGCCCCAGCCCGCCATGCCCACGCAGTTGGGGGCGGAATGAGTATGGATCGCATGGAGCACGATATGATCAAACGGCAGACCGGTCCGCTCGGAAACCGCCTTCCGCAGCGCATCACTGACCTCATTGACGATCTCACACACCGTAGCGCTCAGCAGCAGACAGGTCGTTTCCCCGTCCGAAAAGGCCGCAGCCGTGACATTCAGGTCATCGTTCACGCCGGTGGAGACCACATCGGGCCTGTAACCGAACAGCTTGGTTCCGATCGGCGGCGTAATAAGCGCTTTGCCGACTCCGCAATAGAATTTACTCACAGTTCTGCCCCCTTGTTTCCGTTTGCGGATATTATAACACAAACGGAGAAATATAGCAAGAGCATAAATAGTGAGGAGTGAGGAAGGAGGAGGGGGGAGTTTTTTCCTTCTGCGCACTCGATCCAAAAGTCTCGCCCCGGCTCACTGGGGCGAGCGTAGCGAGTTGGGCTTGACAAGTATGTATAGTAGTGCTTTCACCATCTGCAATACTTTATCCTCCATATAGATTCCACGATGCAGTTTTCTCAAAAAAACTTTATCGGGCAGTAGCCCTCTTCCGCATTGTCTCGTATATATAGGTGTAAGACAAAAAACAACAGGAGGTGACAAACAATGTTGATCGCAGGTATCATTATCGCCGTGGCAGATCTCGCTGCCCTCATTGGTTACGGTACATACACCAACGACGATTTCTGGAGCCTTTGATGTCCATCATCAAACAGAATCATCCCATATGAATAAGGAGCAACAAAATGGCCCATGGAGTATGACCACTCACCGGCAAGGGATCGGTGAGTGGTTTTCCGTTATCCGGCGAGGTCCGGCGGCAGCACTCGACCCACTCCACACTCCTAACTCCTCACTCCTCACTAAAAAAGCTCCCTCCGCAAACGCAGAGGGAGTTTTTTTGATTATCAGTCGTCGTTTTCCTTGAGGCTGATGTCGTTGTAGTAAGGCAGGCCGGTACCGGCGGGGATGAGCTTACCGACAATGACGTTCTCCTTCAGGCCGAGCAGCGGATCGCGCTTGCCCTTGATGGCGGCTTCGGTCAGGACACGGTTGGTCTCCTGGAAGGAAGCGGCAGACAGGAAGGAGTCGGTAGCCAGAGCAGCCTTGGTGATACCGAGCAGCATGAACTTCGCCTCAGCAGGCTTGCCGCCCTGCATGATGGTGGCGATGTTCTGGCGGTCGAACTCGAAACGGTCGACCACGGCGCCGGGCAGCATGTTGGTGTCGCCGGCATCCTGCACCTTGACCTTGCGCATCATCTGGTGGATAATGACTTCGATATGCTTATCTGCAACGCCGACGCCCTGAGAGCGGTAGGTGCGCTGCACCTCACGCAGCAGGTAGTCCTGCACGGCGGGCACGCCCTTGATGCGCAGCAGATCCTGGGGATAGATGGCGCCTTCGGACAGAGGCGTACCGGCTTCGATGTACTCGCCGTCGGTGACCTTCAGCTTTGCGCCGTAGTCCAGTGTATATTCCTTGGCATCCTCTTCGCCCTTGACGGTGACCTTGGTCTGCTTCTTGGACTGGGAGGTAGTGACCGTACCGGCGATCTCCGCCAGCTTTGCGGCCTTCTTGGGGTTACGTGCCTCGAACAGCTCCTGAACACGGGGAAGACCCTGTGTGATATCGTCACCGGAAGCAACGCCGCCGGAGTGGAAGGTACGCATGGTCAGCTGTGTACCGGGCTCACCGATGGACTGAGCAGCGATGATACCGACAGCCTCACCGACATCAACGAGCTTACCGTTGGTCAGGTTGGCGCCGTAGCAGCGGGCACAGATACCGGTTTCGGCACAGCACTTCAGGATGGTACGGATGGTAACGGAGGTGATGCCCGCCTTGACGATCTTCTCGGCCATGCCGGAGGTGATCAGCTCGTTGGTGCGCACCATGATCTCGCCGGTGGCGGGATTGACGACGTCCTCAGCAGCAACACGGCCGCGCAGACGCTCTTCCAGATCCTCGACCAGGCTGGAACCGTTCATAATGGTGGAAACCACTGCGCCCTGGACCTTCTGGCCCTTGGAGGCGAAGCAGTCGATGTCACGAATGATAACGTCCTGAGAAACATCGACCAGACGGCGGGTCATGTAACCCGAGTCAGCGGTCTTCAGAGCGGTATCGGCCAGCGACTTACGGGAACCGTGGGAGGAGAGGAAGAACTCCAGAACGGTAAGACCTTCACGGAAGTTTGCCTTGATAGGCAGCTCGATGACTTCGCCGGAAGGAGATGCCATCAGACCGCGGATACCGGAAAGCTGACGGATCTGGTTGGTAGAACCACGGGCACCGGAGTTTGCCATCATGGAAATGGGGTTGAACTCATCCATGGAGTTGACAACGGCGTCGGTGATCCGCTTGGTAGCGTCTTCCCATGCGTTGACGACAGCCTGATGCCTGTCCTTTTCGGCCAGACGGCCGCGCATGAATTCTCTTTCGATCTTGAGGACCTTCTGCTCTGTCTCCTGGACGATCTCCTTCTTGACCGGAGGCACGATAACGTCTGCCACGGAAACGGTCAGTGCGCCGATGGTAGAATACTTGTAACCCATCGCCTTGATGGAGTCCAGCATGGTGACGGTACGGGTAGCGCCGTATTTTCTGTAGCAGTAGTCAACGATCTTGCCCAGCATCTTCTTGTCAACGATCTTGTCGACCTCCAGCAGGAACTGATCGTCCAGCGTCTCACGGGGCGCCATGCCGATGTTCTGGGGGATCTGCTCGTTGAAGATGATCTTACCGATGGTGGTATTGATGATACGGCTGTAGATCTCACCCTGGAAATTCCGGGTGATGCGGATACGGCAGCGCTCCTGCAGCTTCAGATTGCCGGTCTGGTAGGCCATCAGAGCCTCTTCGACGTCGGTATACACCTTCAGCCTGCTGACATCCAGCTCGCCCTTCTCGTCCTTGGGATCGAGGCGGGTATCGATCTGGGTCAGGTAGTAGCAGCCCAGGATCATATCCTGTGTGGGAATAACAACGGGCTTACCGTCCTGAGGCTTCAGAATGTTGTTGGCGGACAGCATCAGGAATCTGGCCTCCGCCTGTGCCTCCATGGACAGCGGGACGTGAACTGCCATCTGGTCGCCGTCGAAGTCGGCGTTGAAGGCGGTACACATCAGCGGATGCAGCTTGATAGCCTTGCCCTCGACAAGGATGGGTTCAAAGGCCTGAATGCCCAGACGGTGCAGCGTAGGCGCACGGTTCAGCATGACGGGATGCTCGGCAATGACCTCTTCCAGCACATCCCAAACCTCGGGACGGGCACGGTCGATGGCATGCTTTGCGGCACGCACGTTCTGGACCAGCTGCTTTTCCTGCAGCTTCTGCATAACGAAGGGCTTGAACAGCTCCAGCGCCATTTCCTTGGGCAGACCGCACTGATACATCTTCAGGGTAGGTCCGATAACGATAACGGAACGGCCGGAGTAGTCAACACGCTTGCCCAGCAGGTTCTGACGGAAACGGCCCTGCTTGCCCTTCAGCATCTCGGTCAGAGACTTGAGGGTGCGGTTGCCGGGGCCGACAACGGGTCTGCCTCTTCTGCCGTTATCGATCAGAGAGTCGACGGCTTCCTGAAGCATACGCTTCTCGTTGCGGGTCATGATGCCGGGGGCATGGAGCTCGATCAGCCTCTTGAGGCGGTTGTTTCTGTTGATGATGCGGCGGTACAGATCGTTCAGGTCGGATGCGGCAAAGCGGCCGCCGTCCAGCTGTACCATGGAACGCAGCTCCGGAGGAATGACGGGCAGTACGGTCATGATCATCCACTCGGGCTTGTTGCCGCTGGTGCGGAAGGCTTCCACGATGTCCAGGCGCTTGACAGCCTTGACCAGCTTCTGGCCTTCGGACTCACGCTTGTTCTTGGCTTCCTTCTCGCCCTGTTCCTTGATCTCGGCTCTGAGCTGAGCGGAGAGCTCATCCAGATCGAGCTTTTCGAGCAGCTCACGGATCGCTTCCGCACCCATGCCGACACGGAACTGTTCCTTGCCGTCGACAGGCGGATACTTATCCAGCCACTCGTTGTATTCCTTTTCGGTAATGACCTGCTTGAATTCCAGACCCTTTACGTCCATGGGATCCAGCACGATATAACCTGCAAAGTACAGCACCTTTTCGAGGTTCTTGGGGGTGATGTCCAGCAGGGTGCCGATACGGCAGGGCACGCCCTTGAAGTACCAGATATGGCTCACGGGGGCTGCCAGCTCAATGTGACCCATGCGCTCACGGCGCACCTTGGACTTGGTGACTTCAACGCCGCACTTGTCGCAGGTCACGCCCTTGAAACGGATGCGCTTGTACTTGCCGCAGCTGCACTCCCAGTCCTTCGTGGGTCCGAAGATCCTTTCGCAGAACAGGCCGTCACGCTCGGGCTTGAGGGTTCTGTAGTTGATGGTTTCGGGCTTCGTCACCTCGCCGTAGGACCACTCTCTGATCTTTTCGGGAGAGGCAAGACCGATCTTTATTGAATCGAGCTGATTAAGATCAAACAAAGGGTTCGCTCCCTTCTTTAGTCATTTCCCTCTTCCTCCGTGTTTTTTGCGGATGAAGAAGGGAATATCACTTTAATTTATCTATATATAGCACCTTTTGTTTACGCAGCTTTACTCGTCGACTTCGTCTTCGCCGTTGTCTTCCACGGACTTGCCTTCACCCAGCACCTCAAGCAGTGCCTTCTTGGTGAGGGATTCCACATCCAGATCGTCCAGATCGTCGATGTCGGCCAGCTCGTCGATCTCGCTGTCGAGGTCGTCGATGTCCTCGATATCCTCGAGCTCGCCTTCCAGATCACCGAGCTCCTCTTCGTCCTCATCCTCGGCATTGAGATCCAGGGGAATGAGCGGCTCGTTGTCGGATTCGAGATTCTTGCCGGTGCTCTCCTCGGGCTTGCCGGTATCGCTGTCGTCGATGAGGTCGATCTCGTTGTCCTCGGGATCGAGCACCTTGATGTCCAGCGCCAGAGCCTGCAGCTCCTTGACCAGAACACGGAAGGACTCGGGGATGCTGGGCTCGGGGATATTTTCGCCCTTGATGATGGCGGAGAATGCATTCACACGGCCGGTCATATCGTCCGACTTGACGGTCAGGATCTCCTGCAGCACATGGCTTGCGCCGTATGCATACAGAGCCCAGACTTCCATTTCGCCGAAGCGCTGGCCGCCGAACTGTGCCTTGCCGCCCAGAGGCTGCTGGGTGAGCAGGGAGTACGGGCCGGTGGAACGGGCATGGATCTTATCGTCGACCAGATGATGCAGCTTCAGGTAGTACATGTAACCCACGGTGACCTTGTGGTCAAAGGGATCGCCGGTACGTCCGTCGTACAGCTGGATCTTGCCGTCCTCGCTGATGCCGCAGCGGGAGAACTCGATGACGGGATTGCCGTGCTCGTCCATCTTGGGCTCGGGCTCGTTCAGGCTTGCCCTGCGCAGGCACTTGCGGATATTATCATAGCTTGCACCGTCGAATACGGGGGTGGCAATGCGCCAGCCCAGCGCCTTGGCAGCCAGGCCCAGGTGCACTTCCAGCACCTGTCCGATGTTCATTCGGGAGGGAACGCCCAGGGGGTTCAGCACGATATCAACGGGAGTGCCGTCGGGCAGGAAGGGCATATCCTCTTCACGAAGAACTCTGGAAACAACGCCCTTGTTGCCGTGGCGGCCGGCCATCTTGTCGCCCACCTGGATCTTTCTCTTCTGGGCAATGTAGACACGCACGACACGGTTGACACCGGGTGCCATTTCGTCATGGTTCTCTCTGGTGAGCTCCTTGACATCGACGATGATGCCGAACTCGCCGTGAGGTACACGCAGGGAGGTGTCACGGACCTCTCTTGCCTTTTCGCCGAATATCGCGCGCAGCAGGCGCTCCTCGGCGTTCAGCTCGGTCTCGCCCTTGGGAGTGACCTTGCCGACCAGGATATCACCGGCACGGACTTCTGCGCCGACACGGATGATGCCCTGCTCGTCCAGATCGTGGAGTGCTTCCTCGGAGGTATTGGGAACCTCGCGGGTGATCTCCTCCGGTCCCAGCTTGGTGTCACGGGCCTCGGACTCATACTCCTCGATATGGATGGAGGTATAGATGTCTTCCTTTACCAGACGCTCGCTCAGCAGAACAGCGTCCTCGTAGTTGTAGCCTTCCCAGGTCATGAAGGCGATCAGCACGTTCCTGCCCAGAGCGATCTCGCCGTTGTCGGTGGAGGGGCCGTCCGCCAGCACGGAGCCGGGCACGACATGCTCGCCGATGGAGACACGGGGCTTCTGGTTGATGCAGGTACCCTGGTTGGAGCGGGCAAACTTGGTGAGCTTGTGGGTCTCCTTGGTGCCGTCCTCAAGGGTGATCTCGATAAAGTCGCCGCTGACGTTGGTCACGGTGCCCTCATGCTTTGCCAGCAGAACGACACCGGAGTCACAGGCGGCACGGTACTCGATACCGGTACCGACGATAGGTGCTTCGGGGGTCAGCAGCGGCACAGCCTGACGCTGCATGTTGGAGCCCATCAGGGCACGGGTAGCGTCGTCGTTCTCCAGGAAGGGGATCATGCCGGTGGCGACAGAGATCAGCTGGCGGGGAGAAACGTCGATATAGTCCACCTGACGGTTGGGAACTTCCTTGATCTCGTCCCTGTAGCGGACTGTGACACGGTCGTTCACGAGGCAGTTGTCTGCGTCCACGGCTTCGGAAGCCTGAGCGATGACATAGTTGTCCTCTTCGTCGGCGGTCATATAGGTGATGCTGTCGGAAACGTGAAGCCTGCCGTCCTCCATCTTTTCGATCTTGCGGTAGGGCGCCTCGATGAAGCCGTAGTCGTTGATACGGGCATAGGTCGCCAGAGAGCCGATCAGACCGATGTTGGGACCTTCAGGGGTCTCAATGGGGCAGATACGGGCATAGTGAGAATAGTGAACGTCTCGCACATCGAAGGATGCACGGTCTCTGTTCAGACCGCCGGGGCCCAGTGCGGACAGACGGCGCTTGTGGGTCAGCTCGGCCAGGGGGTTGGGCTGGTCCATGAACTGGGACAGCTGGGAGGAGCCGAAGGACTCCTTGATGGCTGCCGCCATGGGACGGATGTTGATGATGCTCTGGGGAGTGACCTTGCCGGGATCCTGAGAGCTCATCTTTTCACGGATGCTTCTGTCCAGACGGGAGAAGCCGACACGGATCTGGTTCTGCAGCAGCTCGCCGACGGAACGCAGGCGGCGGTTGCCCAGATGGTCGATGTCGTCAAAATTGCCGATGCCGTAGGGCAGGTTCAGCTGATAGCTGACGGAAGCAATGATGTCTTCCTTCATTACATGCTTGGGGATCAGCTCTGCGATGTCGCCCAGCACCAGCTCCATCATGCCCTTATCCTCGGCGGCATGCTTCTCGATGACTGCATCCAGTGCGGGAGCGAATACGTCCACGTACAGGTCGGGGATGACGAGGCCCTGCTTGGCTGCCAGCTCCACCTGCTCGTTGTACTCTGCCAGCAGCTCGGGATTCTTCAGTGCCAGATAGGTGCTGAAATCGACGAACTGGTTGCCGACGATGCGCAGGCTTCTGCCTTCGCCGACGATATCTACGGTAGATACGCCGTGGTTCTGGATTTCCAGAGCCTTTTCATGGCTGATCGTCTCGCCTGCATTGGCAATGACCTCGCCGGTGGCCGGGCTGACGACATCGGCAGCCAGGGTCTGGTTTTCGATGCGGTGAGAAATAGCCAGCTTCTTGTTGTACTTATAGCGGCCCACACGTGCCAGATCGTACCGCTTGGGATCGAACAGCATGTTGTGGATCAGCGTGCGTGCGGCATCCTCGGTGGCGGGATCGCCGGGGCGCTGCTTGCGGTAGATCTCGATCAGAGCCTCCAGCTCGTTCTGGGTGCTGTCCTTGGACACGGTGTCGATCAGACGGCTGTCCTCGCCCAGCGCCGCATACAGCTGCTCGTTGCTGCTCAGGCCGATGGCTCTCAGCAGCACGGTGATGGGCATCTTCCTGCCTCTGTCCAGACGGACGTACAGCACGTTCTTGTCGTCGCTCTCGTACTCCAGCCATGCGCCTCTGTTGGGGATCAGCTTGGAGGCGTAGCGGTAAGTACCGGTCTTCTCCATCTCACGCTCATAATAGGCGCCGGGAGAACGGACCAGCTGGCTGACGACGACACGCTCTGCGCCGTTGACCACGAAGGTGCCGTGCTCGGTCATCAGCGGGAAATCGCCGATGAACACTTCGCTCTCCTGCGAGGTGCCGGTCTCGAGGTTGGTGAGGCGGGCCTTGACCTTCATGGGGGCGGAATAGGTCAGGTCTCTTTCACGGCAGCGCTCGATGGAATTCTTGGGATGCTCTTCGTCCAGGAAGTAATCGATGAACTCAAGGCAAAGCTTGTCGCCCACGAAATCCTTGATGGGAGATACGTCTGCCAGTACCTCACGCATATCCACTTCGAGGAAGTGGCGGTAGGACTTCTGCTGGACCTCGATCAGATTCGGAACAGCCAGCGCTTCCTTTATCTTTGCAAAGCTCTTGCGGCTGCGCTTTCCGACCGGTTCGTCATGAACGACACCGGCAAGCTCCGCATCCAGGCGGGCACGCTCCTGCTCGGGCGTCTCGTTCATGTTTTCGATGTGATTATCGGTGGTCATGTTTTGAATCACCCCTTGTGTGTATTGACTCTCTGCGCCGCTCATTTTATCGGTGAAATTTTCCGTTGATTTTTCGTTAATTCCTATTGACAAAATGAGCTGTTATGGTGTACAATATCCGCGATTTGAACGCATATCCCTCTCGTTTCCGAAAAATGATATACTAAAATACAAAATAGCGATATTAGTACAGCTGTGTATTATAGCATACATTTTCCGGTTTGTCAATACCCCATAACCTTTCGAGCGGCTGAAAACGGTCGTTTTTTTAATTTTAACAGAAGTTCCCCTTCCCCCCGGCAGCTTTTTTGTGCTTTCATTTCTGAATGTTTTCCTGCAAAAATAAACGATTCCTGCATTTTTATATGCAGGAATCGTTTTCTTATTTACTGTCTTTCCTGTTCCGGGGACCTTTTTCTGTTTCCGGCTGTACGCCTCTGTTGTTTTCTGTATTCCGTCCGGACTGCCTCTGTTCTGAATTGTCGGCATCTTTTGAGTATCATGATCTTCTGATTGAGATCTTCTCGCATGCCCTTGCTTTCAGTCGTCGGCGGACTTGCTTCGGCGTTTTTTCTCAGCCTCCGATATGCCCGTACTGAAACCCCGATTATATTTTCCCTGTTGTATTTTTACGGACATCGGTATTTCGATCGGCGAAGCTGTCTCTTGCCAGTAATTGCGGACACTCAGACAGCTTCACCGACGTTACTCACGGCTCTTTATTTATACACCGGAATGCTGCCGTCTTCGGTGTGTCTATAATGTTTTGTTTCCAACGGTAACACCCCCTGTTCTCCTCTTTACTCGTCTCTTTGGTTCTCTTTGGTACTCTTCGGTACTCTCTCTTGAGTACGGTTACATAATACCACAATTCTCTTAACTTGTCAAGGGGTTTCTTAAAAATTTTTTTATTTTTTTTACGGGATATTCGGTTCTGTTTTTTTAACGCAGATATATTCACTAACTACATAAAACCATGCTATAATACTGTTGATAAATTATTCACCGCACACCGGAATGGAGGGTATCCCCATGGCAAAGGTCATAGCCGTATCGAATCAGAAGGGCGGCGTGGGAAAAACCACGACTGCCGTCAATCTGTCTGCCTGTGTGGCTGCCCTCGGCAAAAACGTTCTGCTGATCGACATTGATCCGCAGGGCAACGCCACCAGCGGTCTGGGCATCGGCAAGGACGGAGAGAGCATCTACGACGTGCTCATCAACGACGTGCCTGCAGCGCAGACGGTGGTGCGGACGAAATTCGGCTCACTCAGCGTGCTCCCCTCCTCTATCGAGCTGGCAGGTGCGGAGATCGAGCTGGTCGCCATGCCGGGCAGGGAGACCCTGCTGCGGGAGGCCGTATCCGCCGTGCGGGACAGCTATGACTACATCTTTATCGACTGTCCGCCGTCGCTGAGCCTGCTGACGCTGAACGCCATGACCGCCGCCGACAGCGTGCTGATCCCGATCCAGTGCGAGTATTATGCGCTGGAGGGCGTCGGTCAGCTGATGAACACGCTGCAGCTGGTCAAGAAGCGTCTCAATCCCGCCATCGAGATCGAGGGCGTGGTGCTGACCATGCTGGACGGACGGACGAACCTGGGACTTCAGGTGGTGCAGGAAGTCAAACGCTATTTCAAGGGCAAGGTCTACGGCTCCGTCATCCCCCGCAATGTGCGGCTGGGCGAAGCGCCGAGCCACGGAGAGCCCATCAATATCTACGATCCCCGCAGTGCGGGCGCCGCAGCCTATGACAAGCTGGCGGCGGAGTTCCTGGAATGGAACGACGATCAGTAACGGAGGTAAACAACTATGCCAAGAGGGAAAAGCGGACTGGGACGGGGCCTCGGCGCACTGCTGGGCAGCGATATCGAAACGACCGACGAAAAGCCGGTGCTGCTGCCGCAGGAGGACAAAAACACCGACGCCGTACTCAGCCTGCGCCTGAGCGACATCGACCCCAATCCCGATCAGCCCCGGAAGGCCTTTGACGACGAAGCGCTGGCCGAGCTGGCGGCGTCCATCCGCTCGGTGGGCGTGATACAGCCCGTAGTCGTCTGGCAGAACGGCGACCGGTACACCCTGATCTCCGGCGAGCGGCGCTGGCGTGCGTCACGTCTGGCCGGACTGCGGGAGATCCCCGCCATCGTGCGGCAGTGGGACGACATCAAGCGCCTCGAAGCCTCGCTGATCGAAAACCTTCAGCGCAGCGACCTCAACCCCATCGACGAAGCCGCCGGCATCGCAAGCCTGATGGAGCAGTGCGGACTCACGCAGGAGAACGCCGCAGAGCGCCTCGGCAAGAGCCGCCCCGCCGTTGCCAACAGCCTGCGCCTGCTGACCCTGCCGGAAGAGATCCGGGAGCTGCTGAAAAACGGCACGCTGTCCGCAGGCCATGCCCGCTGCCTCGTGCCGCTGGGGACCGAACGCCAGCTGGAGCTGGCAAAAATGGCCGTCGAATTCGGCTGGTCGGTGCGCCGTCTCGAACAGGAATGTGCAAGAAATCCCGCTTCCGAGCAGACGGAAAAGCCGAAGAACGAATCCACGCCGGAGCTGCGCCATCTGGAACGCATGGCAAGAGACGTTTTCGGCACCAAAGCCGTCATCACCGGCAGCGAGCAGAGCGGCAAGCTCACGATCCCCTACAAGTCCGCCGACGACCTTCAGCGCATTTATGAGCTGCTGGAAGCCGTGCAGCAGAACGGCGGCTGAACATGGGAGAAAGCTTCAAAAAAGGCATCCGCCACGGCATCCCGATCGCATTGGGCTACCTGTCGGTGTCGTTTTCCTTCGGCATCATGGGCGCACGGGGCGGTCTTTCGGTGCTGCAGACCGTGCTGATCTCCATGACCAACGTCACCAGCGCCGGACAGCTGGCAGGCCTTGAGCTGATGCTCGCCTCTGCGCCGCTGTATGAAATGGCGCTGACCCAGCTCATCATCAACCTTCGGTATGCGCTGATGTCCCTGTCCCTTTCTCAAAAGCTGGATAAAAGCATGACCACCCTGCACCGGATGGCGTTCGCCTTCTGCAATACCGACGAGGTGTTCGCCGTAGCCTCCGGCCAGAGCGGCGACGTGGGAAAAAGCTACCTGTACGGGCTGATCCTCACGCCGTATTTCGGCTGGGCCATCGGCACCGCACTGGGCGCCGCCGCAGG
>JAZLHZ010000105.1:0-15604 GCA_045617085.1 Clostridia bacterium | reverse complement strand
CGGCTCCGACGGCAACTTCGTATCTCCCTACGGCGTGGCCACATTGGACGGCTGCGGTCCCTGCGGTGCAAACCTGCATACCGTGAATGAGTACCTGAAGGTTGGCTCCGTGGAGAAGCGTCTGGTTCTGATGCAGACGCTGCTGAACAGGCTTTTCAAGTAATAAACATACTACCGGAGGAACAAACCATGACTCATACCATTCCCGAAGGCGATATCCGTGTCGGCGTGCTGGGCGCATTCCGGGGCAAGGCATTCGCCAAGACCGCAGCGGCTTCCGGCATGAAGCTGGTCGCCATCTGCGACAATTTCAAGCATCGTCTGGACGAGGTCTGCAAGGAGCTGGATGTTCCCGGTTTTGATAACTACGAAGAGTTTATCAAGCAGGATATGGATGCGGTGGTCATTGCCGCTCCGTTCCATACCCATGCCTACTTCGCAAAGAAGGCACTGAAGGCAGGCAAGCATGTGCTCAGTGAGACCAGCTGCAACGGCACGCTGGCCGAGGGCGTGGAGCTGTACCGGCTTGCACAGGAGACAGGCCTCTGCTATATGCTGGCAGAGAACTACTGCTATACCCGCTTCTGTCAGGAGTTCAAGAGACTGTACGATCTGGACGAGATCGGCGAGATCCGCTATGCCGAAGGCGAGTACAATCATCCCATGGATCTGGACGAGTGCCTGTGGTATTCTCCCGGCGCCAAGCACTGGAGAAACTGGCTGCCCCTGTGTTACTACGATACCCATGCACTGGCTCCGCTGATGTATATCACCAACACCCTGCCTGTGGCCGTAAGCTGCAGCTTGATTCCCGGAAAGAAGGAGACCGAGGTTCGTGCGGACAATGAATATCACAGCGGCGGCTTCGTGATGCTGGTACGCATGAGCAACGGCGCTATTTTCCGTATATATGGCGGCGTTGCCGGGCACAGCTGCTGGTACGGCCTGCACGGCACCCACGGCGCCATGGAAGCCGGCAGAGGCCACGGCTACTTCGGACCCGAGACCGTTCGTGTATGGCATGAGCCCTGGGATCTGCAGGGCGATCAGGTTGAGGAAAAGGTATATTATCCCAACTGGGCCGAGCATGCCGAAGAGGCGAACAAGACCGGCCACGGCGGCGGAGACTTCTTCGTTGAACTGAATTTTGCCGAAGCTATCCGCACCGGCAAGCAGCCCTATCTGGATGCCTACCACGGCATTATGATGACCAATGTCGGTATCCTTGCATGGCGCAGCGCCCATGAGGGCGGCAAGTTCATCGAGATCCCCGATCTGCGTGATCCCGCTGCGCAGGAAGAGATGCTGAAGGATCGTTTGACTCCCTTCCCCGTAGATATGGGAGGCAATGAACTGATGGAGGAGCGGATGCTCTGCCCCTGCAAGTTTGATACACCCGACATGATCGCAAGAGCCCGCAAGGCTTGGGCACGTCAGGGCTATACCGAGGAGCAGATCGATGCTCTTCTCAAAGAGTAAGAATAAGAATCAATAAGGACTGACTAAAAGGACTATTGGAGGGATTGACCATGACCCATACCATTCCCGAAGGCGATATCCGTGTCGGCGTGCTGGGTGCATTCCGAGGCAAGGCATTCGCCAAGACCGCAGCGGCTTCCGGCATGAAGCTGGTCGCCATCTGCGACAATTTCAAGCATCGTCTGGACGAGGTCTGCAAGGAGCTGGGAGTTCCGGGCTTCGAGGACTACGATGAGTTCATTCAGCAGGATATGGATGCAGTCGTCATCGCTGCACCGTTCCATACCCATGCCTACTTTGCAAAGAAGGCACTGAAGGCAGGCAAGCATGTCCTCAGCGAGACCAGCTGCAATGCCACCCTCGCAGAGGGCGTCGAGCTGTACCGTGTCGCTCAGGAGACCGGCCTGTGCTATATGCTGGCCGAGAACTACTGCTATACCCGCTTCTGCCAGGAATTCAAGAGACTCTATGACCTCGACGAGATCGGTGAGATCCGCTATGCCGAAGGTGAGTACAATCATCCCATGGATTTGGATCAGAGCCTGTGGTATGCTCCCGGCGCCAAGCATTGGAGAAACTGGATCCCTCAGGGCTATTACAACACGCATGCGTTGGCTCCCCTCATGTACATTACCAACACCCTGCCTGTTGCTGTCAGCTGCAACCTGATCCCCGGTAAGAAGGAGACCGAGGTGCGTGAGGACGGTCAGTATCATCGCGGCGGCTATGTCATGCTGATCCGCATGAGCAACGGCGCCATCTTCCGTCTGTACGGCGGCGTCGCCGGTCACAGCTGCTGGTACGGCCTGCACGGCACCCACGGTGCTATGGAAGCCGGCAGAGGCCACGGCTACTTCGGACCCGAGACCGTTCGTGTATGGCATGAGCCTTGGGATCTGCAGGGTGATCAGGTCGAGGAAAAGGTATATTATCCCAACTGGGCAGAGCATGCCGAGGAAGCCAACAAGACCGGTCACGGCGGCGGAGACTTCTTCGTTGAGCTGAACTTCGCCGAGGCTATCCGCACCGGCAAGCAGCCCTACCTCGATGCTTTCCACGGCATCACCATGACCAACGTGGGCATTCTGTCCTGGCGCAGCGCACATCAGGGCGGCAAATTCATCGAGATCCCCGATCTGCGTGATCCCGCTGCGCAGGAAGAGATGCTGAAGGATCGCCTGACTCCCTTCCCCATCGATATGGGAGGCAACGAACTGATGCCCGAAAACATGCTCAATCCCCGCAAGTTCGACACTCCTGACATGATCGCAAGAGCCCGCAAGGCTTGGGCACGTCAGGGCTATACCGAGGAGCAGATCGATGCTCTGCTGAAGGAGTAATTAATACCGGAGGTATACTGTTATGGAAAAGATCAAATTCGGCGTATTCGGAACCTGGAGAGGTCTGGCATACATCAAGGCAATTCAGGCCATTGACGAGGCTGAGGTCGTTGCCATCTTCGACAAGGACCAGGAGAAGATCGAGGCTGCAAAGCCCTTCTGCGCAGAGAACGTAAAGGTCTGTGCCAGCTTTGACGAGCTGCTGGACAGCGGTATCGATGCCCTCGTTCTGTGCAACTACTTCCCGGAGCATGCCCCCTACGCCGTAAAGGCTCTCAAGAAGGGCATCCACGTATTCAGCGAGACTACTCCCGCCGTCACCCTCAAGCAGTGCGTTGAGCTGGTAGAGGCAGTTGAGGAGAGCGGCAAGCTGTATGCCCTCGCAGAGAACTATCCCTACTCCCGTGCCTGCATGGAGATTGCCCGTGTTTATCAGAGCGGTTCTCTGGGCAACGTCATCTTCGCAGAAGGCGAGTATGTGCATCCCATGAGCGAGAAGGAGCATAACCACTATTCTCCCAATCCCGATCATTGGCGCAATCATAACCCCAAGACCTACTACTCCACCCATGCCCTGACTCCTCTGATGGTCGCTACCGGCCTGATGCCCAAGCGCGTCATCGGCAAGATCGCCGGCAAGCCCGGTGAGACCGGCATCGTGGATGCAGCAGGCATCATTCTGGTCGAAATGGAAGGCGGCGCCCTGTTCCGTGTTTCCGGCTCCTGCAGCTTCGGACCTCACGGCAACTGGTATCGTCTTGGCTGCGAAAAGGGCGGCATCGAGTCTGTCCGCGGCACTAACGACAAGGTCCGCCTGATGTACAACGAGTGGAACCTCGATGAGACCAACAGCGAATTCGGCACCGAGGCCATTTACAGCCCCTATGTCACCGGGCTCGGCAAGAAGGCTCTTTCCTCCGGCCATTCCGGCGGTGACTTCTGGGTCACCTGGCACTTCGTACAGGCCATCCTCGGCAAGGAAAAGCCCGCTGTCGATGTCTATCATGCAGCAGCCATTTCTGCGACCGGCATCCTGGCCTGGCGCAGCGTGCTGGAAGACAGCAAGCAGATGAACATCCCGGACTTCTCCAAGAAGGAAGATCGTGATCTGGTCCGCAACGACGACCTCAATCCCTTCCCCGTAGACGGTGTTCCCGCAAACATTGGTTTCAGATATTGGAATAAGTAATCATCATACAAAAACCGGAGGCAGCCGCAGTGAGCTGCCTCCGGTTTTTGTATATGTCAGTTATTTGCACAGCGCATCCAGCAGCGCCGAACAGCCTTCCTTCAGATCGTTGTAGACTTCTTCAAAGTCGCCGGTGTAGTATGGGTCGGATACGTCGCCGCCACGTTTTGTGTATTCCATCAGCAGTCGGCACTTGTTTTCGGGGTCACCGTTCAGTATGCTCCGCATACGGCGCAGATTTGAACCATCCATGCCGATGAACAGGTCGTACTTGGCATAGTCGGCTTTCGTCAGCTGTACGGCCTGCCTGTGAGAAAATGGGATCCCGTGCCGCTGCAGACAGCGTTTCGCCGGGGGATAGATGTCGCCGCCGAGCTCCTCTGTGCTGACCGCACAGGAAGCGGCAGTGACAGAGGAGGAAAGCCCCCGTTCTGCCAGCATGGCTTTTAACATAAATTCTGCCATCGGCGAGCGGCAGATGTTGCCGTGGCAAACGAACATGATGCGGATCATTGAAAAATCCCTCCGAAAAAGCCGTATTTTGCGCATGTTTGCCCGGTTTTGCGGTCATATCCTCAGAAAAAGTAATGTATAAAAACAGTACATATTCCGCAGAATGCGGCAAAACACGGCAAGATGCGGACACCAAAAGTAGAAGAAAAGTAGAAAAACTCGGGCGAGTTTATACTTTTTTATAATCAGAACAAACAGGATGGATAACTCATTATAGCATACAGAAAGCCGGAATGCAAGAGAAAAAGCACCTGCTGCAGCAAGTGCTCTTTTTAGGTTGGCGGAAATACAGATTCAATCAATGCAGTTTGTTCAATACTTCAACATTTCCGTCGGTGATCGATTCGGCGATGCCCGGCAGGAAAAAAGATGTTTTTGCTTCATATCCGCCTTCCTCAAAGGCAGAAGCAATGGGGAGGTAGCCCTCATAACCATTGCAGCAACAGCAGTAAAATGTCATGGTGAAGGGAGAACGGGCTTTGGTGTTTCTCCCGATATCCGTGAATGGCTCGCCGGGAGCGCCGGTAATGGCGATATCGCCGAAACGTAAAGCATTAATACGCATCTTCATGATGGGATCATGATCCTTCAGTGCGATGATACGGAGTGCGGAATAAAAAGCAATCGGTCCCCCCATGGGTCCGTCATAAGCGGTATCAATGTTGCCGTCACGGAATATCTGTACAACATTTTCCGCCCATGGTATTTCATCCGGCGTTGGGATATTCATGGGTACATCAATGGTGACAGACGAGAAATCCACTTTATCACTGTCCATAGGGGCACATTTGTCGCAGATGGCTAATACAGCTCCGGCGATTTTATGTCCCATATGAATGGATTGAGCCATTCCTCCGTTGAGATCCCAAGGCGCAGCGTTGACATCAATATGGTTGGTGTCTCCCTGAGCACCGTTGAAATAGATGCAATGGACATCGCCCAGAGCGGCTTCGACGGTCTTTCTGACTACTCCGGGGAAATCGGCACTGAAGCGTGTACCTCCGATGACATCCGGGTGTACTTGGAAATTGACCATCAGAATGTCTTTTGCATTTTCACGCATGACTCTGACAAGCTGCACGCTTTCATCCGGTTCGCCGATGGGATGATCGATGTTCGGGTTATGTCTGCCGGGATTTGTTGCAGTTGTTCCGTCCTTCATCAGAAAACGGCGAATAAAAGAGATGTTTTCGGCTTTACTCCTTGCATAACTCAGCTTTGCCGGTTTCAGGTCTTGAATTGCCGAAGTGACGGAGTCGGCGAGACGTTTACATAGGGTTTTGATATAATCATCGTTGTTTGGGAATGGATATTCATCAATGACGGGACCGGTGTGTATATGGGTACAGGCCAAAATGATTGCATCAAAATCAAGATGATTACGATCGGCGATATATTGACGGACAACTTCACTTTTAGAAATCGGAATGCCGATTTGATCTAACGAAATTGCAGCGACGGTTTTTTCACCATCGGAGAAAACGACTGTGTTGACATACAGAGGATCAAGAATTGCATCTGCAGGACGAATGACGGCATAGCCGCTCAGGCATGTGCCGAATGGGGGAGTGATATCCAATCGGGAGAATCCGGCTCTCAGCATAACAGTAACCTCCTTAAATGTACTTTTTATCCTTTTTTGACAGGCGTTTTGAGAATTCCGTCGGTGTGATTCCTATTTCTGCCTTGAAAACTCTTGTAAAGTAGCTTGCATCGCTGAAGCCGATCTTTCTTGCGATTTCATTAAAGTCAAGGGATGTGTAGGTGATCAGCCGCATGGCTTCGTTGATTTTCAATGTCTTCAAGTAATTGATAATGCTGATTCCGGCTTCTTTTTTGAAGAGCTTCATCATGGAAACCTTGTTGATATTGAAGTATTTGGCGATATCATCCAGTGTCGGGTTGCCAGTGACATTTTCGGAAAGGTATTGCTTGATGCTGTTGACAATTACTCCATCATAATTCTGTTTGTTGATTTTGGTGCTTTCATCGTGGAAGTATTTGGCGTTGGTTAATCGGCAGCACAGCATACAGAGGAAACGCTCGAGTGAAGAGAGAACATAATTCACCATGATCATGGATACATCGGATTTCAATTGCAACCCTTGTTTTTTATTATTGGAACCGACAGATTCAAAAATGCGGGTCCCGGCATAAACGACCTCGGATAACGAGGATATCTCATCACCGTACAGATCAACAGGTGCGATCCGCAGGACATCCATCGGCTGACTGTTACATATGAAGCTGACAATGAATATGGTGTTGTGTGTGTTTTCATCGTATTTGATGGATGAAATCATGTGAGGCGGGCGGAAAATGATCTGTCCGGACTTTACTTCATGGGCGATCCCGTCCTCGGTGTAATAGGTTGCCTTGCCGGTCTTCATATAGAACAGCTGCCAGAAATCATACATTTCATCCTTGTTTGGCGTATTCGGATGACTGGTGATACCGTCAAACACATAGAAAGATACGATACTCTCAATTGACAGAAGACGGAAGATCGGTGTTTGATTCGGTGTGGTGTTGATTAGATACATGCATTCCATAGGGAAACTCCTTGTTGCAGAGTACACTTGGATAATGTTGATTGTAAAACTATTTTCTTCATCATAACACAGACCGGATACAATGTCAATATGAAAATATGGGCAAATAATAGCATAAAGTTTCAGTACTTGGTAGTAAAATAGCAGATAATGAAGTGAAAGTAGGACAATCTGATATCTGTATTGACTTTTATATGGGGTTGCGATATATTACACATGTACATGGAAGTTAACCATGTTCATACTCAATCATAATATTATTCTGCGAGACAAAGGGAGGAAAAAAAGATGGATAAAGTCAGGTATGGTGTCATTGGTTTGGGTATGGGTGCTGCTCATATAGCAGGCATCAAGAACATCAATGAGGCGGAAGTAACGGCAATTTGTGATATCAACACGACCAAATTGAACGAAGAAGCTGCTAAGATCGGCGGCAATCTGCATGTCTATAATGACTATCGTGGTCTGTTGGATGACAAGAATGTGGACGCTGTGGTTATTGCCGTTCCGGATCAGGAGCATTGCAAGATCTCGTTGGAAGCACTGGATGCGGGCAAGCATGTTCTTTGTGAAAAGCCAATGTCTCTGAAACTGGAGGAATGCTCTGCCATGGTGAAAGCCTCCAGACAGTCCGATAAGAAGTTTATGATCGGTCAGATCTGCAGATTTACTCCCGGCTTTGTTCAGGCTAAGGAGATGATCGAAGCCGGTGAGATCGGCGAGCTGTTCTTTGTCGAGAGCGAATATGCCCATGACTATTCCAAGATCCCCGGCACGAACAACAACTGGCGGCTTGATCCGCTGCGTCATGGTTTCCTGGGAGGCGGTTGTCATGCCGTTGACCTGCTGCGTTGGATCGCCGGTAATCCCTACGAGGTAGCAGCTTTTGCCAACAAAAAGATGCTGACCAACTGGCCGACTGACGACTGTACCATTGCCATCATGAAGTTCCCCAACGATGTCATCGGCAAGGTATTTGTATCCACGGGCTGCAAGCGCAATTATACCATGCGCAGCGTGTTCTACGGATCCAAGGGTACGATCATTACCGACAACACGAATCCTCAGATGACTGTGTTCAAGACGGACGCCAGCTGCGGCTTTACTACGCCCATGCTGTATCCCATTTCCATCAACAATCACAATACCACCGGTGAGATTGCCGCACTGACCGACTGCATCGTCAACGACAAGCCCGTGGCAACGGATGCTTTTGAAGGTGCCTGCACTGTGGCGGCTGCCCTTGCAGCGGTGAAGTCCGCCAAGTCCGGACAGGTCGAGAAGATTGATTACAACTTCTGATAATCGAAGGAGGAATATGCAATGCTGAAAGCCGGTTTTTCTCGTTTGGATATTACACCGCCGCTGGGGTCATATCTTGCCGGCTATCCGGAGGTACGCCATGCTGACGGCATTATCGATCCGCTTTATGTGAATGCCGTGGTGTTTTCGGATGGTGACAAGACGGCTGCCGCCATATCGCTGGATCAGATCGGCATTCCGATAAAGAACAGTCTGCCTATGCGCCGCTCGATTGCCGAGCGCACGGGTCTTGACGTCAATGCCATCCTCCTGTCCTGTACGCATATCCATACCGGTCCCGCTATCGGCTATACGACATTCCCCGATGATAAGGAGTATATCGCCGTATTGACGAAGCGGATCGGCGATGCGGTCATGCTGGCTGTACAGGATATGAAGCCTTCTAAGCTCAGTTATGCAAGGAGCGAAGCCAAGAATATTTCCTTTATCCGCCGCTTTATCATGAAGGATGGTTCCACCGTGACAAATCCCGGATGGCACAATCCGGACATTGATCATCCCATCGGCGAGCCGGACGAGGAGGTGCAGGTGATCCGTGTCGTCCGTGAGGGCGGAAAGGATATTCTGATGGTCAACTTCCAGGTGCATCCCGATGTCATCGGCGGCACACGTATGTCTGCGGATTTCCCCGGTGTTGTACGCAGGACCGTGGAAGCGGCGCTTGGCGATGTCCACTGTGTGTATTATAACGGTGCGCAGGGCGATACCAACCATATCAACGTCAACTGTCCGATGTGGGACAAAAATCATGGCTTGCCCCAGTCCATCCATATGGGTCGTGCTATTGCAGGCGCCGTGCTGAGCGTATGCGACAAGTGCGCGCCGATGGCGGGTGAAAAGGTAGACTTCACGACCTGTGACATCGAGGTACCGTTGAATATCCCCAAGCCCGAGGAGATTCCGTTGGCCGAAGAAACTCTCCGCACCTTTGACGAGGACAAGAAGAACGGACGGTATAACGGAATGGAAGGTCCGATTGCTTTCTATTCCGCACAGCGTATCCTGAAGCTGAAGGACAGTGCACCGACGATGAAGATCGAGCTCAATGCCATCCGCTTCGGTGATATCGGCATGACCGGCGCTCCCGGCGAACCCTTTACCGATGTCGGAAGGAATACCAAAGCCCGTTCTCCCTTTACGATGACCTTCTATTGCTGCTGCTGCAACGGCTGTGAAAGCTATTATCCCATTGCTTCCGCCTTTGAAGAGGGCGGCTATGAGTCGAAGACCTCGGAATTTGTGGCCGGTATTGCGGAAGCAATTACCGACGGCAATGTGGAAGCACTGAAGAAGCTGTACAAGGAAGCCTGATATACGAGAAATCTCCCCGTCCGGATTCAGACGGGGAGATTTCGTTACTCAATTTTATCGGTGATCTTTTTCGGCTGACGGCGGGAGAATTCGGTCGGCGTGATACCGAGCTGTTTTTTGAAAACACGGGTGAAGTAGTTTACCGAAGTAAAGCCGAGCATTTCCGAAATCTCACTGAAATTCAGGGAGGTACAGGAGATGAGCCGCATGGCCTCATTGATCTTTTGTGTGGTGAAATAGCTGATGATGCTGGTACCGGTTTCCCGTTTGAACAGCTTCATCAGGGTGACGGAGTTGATGCCGAAATGATGGGCAAGCTCATCAATTGAGATATTCTTGTCCAGATTGTCGGCAAGGTAGCTGCGGATATCCGTTACGAGCATGGTTTCGTGGATATGTTGATTGATCTTTTCACTTTCGTCATGGTAGTATTTGGCGTAAGTCAGACGGCAGCAGAGCATATTCAGGAACCGCTCCAGAGAAGTAATGACATAGTTCAGTACAGCGGAAGGGACATCCGGCTTCATCCGGAGACCTCTTTCGTGACTCTGCGGCTCCACACTTTCAAATATGCGGGTTCCGGCTTCCACGAAATCGGTAAAGGCGAGGATCTCTTCTCCGTATAATTCGACCGGGGGAATATTGAAGCAGTCCATTTGCTGGGAAGCACATTCAAAACTGACGATGTATACCGAATTTCTGGTTTCGGGCAGGTATTTGATATAGGACGTTGTATACGGCGGCCTGCAGATCAACTGACCGGCTTTGACGATATACTGATGTCCGTCATCGGTACCGTACAGTGCAGAGCCCTCCTTGAGATAGAAGAACTGCCAGAAATCATATACTTCGGTCGTCAGAGGCTTTGTCAGATCGGAACTGATGTTGTCAAAAACATAAAAAGATATCACGCTTGATACGGAGAAAAGCCGATAAACAGGTGTCCTTCTCAAAACGGTATTCGGCAAATAGAGACATTCCATTGATGATCCTCCATATGAGATAGAAATGTGCTAAATTATGATAGTATTTGACATATGATGCTTTATTTACAGCATTATTCTATCACATTAGCATAAAAATGTCAACAAAATATAGGAAAATGATAAATTTAGACAGGATATTCATATTGCATTATGGAAAATTGCCTGTTAAAATAAAAGTACAATCACACCTTACAGGTGAGAAAAGGAAGGATGAGATATCATGGAAAGAATCAGACTCGGCATCATCGGATGCGGCGGCATGGAAAACAGCCATCAGAACGGATTGAACGAACTGAAGGACAGAGTCGAAGTAACCTGCACCTGCGATATCGTTGAGGCGAAAGCCAAGAGATCGGCAGAAGTGCTGGGTGCACCGCATTATTTCACTGATTACAAGGATATGGTCGATCTGGTGGATGCAGTGCTGATCGTTCTTCCCCATGAGCTGCACTTTGAGGTCGGTGCTTTCTTCATTCGCCGCAACAAGCATGTGCTGATGGAGAAGCCCATGTGTATCACCGAATACGAGTGCAAGACGCTGATGGATGCGGCAAAGGAGCATAATGTGACCCTGATGACTGCATATCCCGTGCGTTACTGGCCTGCAGTGAGAAAGCTGAAGGAACTGGTAGACAGCGGCGAGTATGGCGATCTGTATCATATGTCTGTCTGGACTGAGCAGTATACGCATCTGAGCGACAGACCTTGGTATCATACCGTAAAGGGTCTGGGCGGCGGACAGCTTTTCAGCCACGGCTGCCACTACATCGACATTCTTCTGTGGTTCCTCGGCAATCCTGTCTGGGGTACACATGTGGGCTCCAACTACGGTGTGGAGTGGATGGAACGTGAAGGCACCTCCGATGTATGTATCAAGTTCGAGAGCGGTGCCATAGGCTACCATATGGGCACCTGGGGCGCCAGAGGCACACATCACGGCTACGACTTCCAGCTTCACATGACGAAGGGCATGCTGGAGTATGACCACGCTCAGAAGAAGATCTTCCTCTATCGCAATACCAATTCCGATCTGCCTTCCGATGACGGTCGTGAGAAAGTGGAGGTCATCTGGGAGGCTGATGACAATAGCAAGCAGACTCAGTTCGAAATCGGTCATTTCATCGATTGTGTTGTGAACCACAAAGAACCCGAAACCAACGCCGCAGGCAGCTTGCAGGGACTTCGTGTTATCTGGAAGCTGTATGAGGCGGAGGAAAAGGGTACCGTTGCCGATCTGAGAGGTCTCGGTCTAACACAGTATAAGGGCTGATAATCAGCAACAGCATATTGAAATAAAAGAAAGGGGAAATCACTATGAGCAAGATCAGACTTGGTGTTATCGGATGCGGTGGCATGGAGGGCAGCCATCAGAACGGACTGAATGAACTGAAGGACAGACTCGTTGTTACCTGTACCTGTGACCTGGTTGAAGAGCGTGCGAAGAAGGCGGCAGAGGTTCTCGGTGCTGAGCATTACTTCACCGATTACAAGGATATGGTCGATCTCGTGGATGCAGTGCTGATCGTCCTGCCTCATGAGCTGCACTTTGAGGTAGGTGCTTTCTTCATTCGCCGTGACAAGCATGTGCTGATGGAGAAGCCCATGTGTATCACCGAATACGAGTGCAAGACGCTGATGGATGCGGCAAAGGAGCACAACGTGGTTCTGATGACTGCATATCCCGTGCGTTACTGGCCCGCAGTGAGAAAGCTGAAGGAGCTGGTAGACAGCGGCGAGTACGGTGATCTGTATCATATGTCCATCTGGACCGAGCAGTACACCTGCAATTATGATAAGCCTTGGGGTCATTCCATCAAGGGCCTGGGCGGCGGACAGCTCTTCAGCCACGGCTGCCACTACATCGACATCCTTCTGTGGTTCCTCGGACGGCCTGTATGGGGCACTCATGTGGGTACCCACTTCGGCACTCCCTGGATGGAGCGTGAAGGTACCTCCGATGTATGTATCAAGTTCGAGAGTGGCGCTATCGGCTATCATATGGGCACCTGGGGCGCCAGAGGTACACATCACGGCTATGACTTCCAGCTTCAGCTGACAAAGGGTATGCTGGAGTACGATCACGGCCAGAAGAAAATCTTCCTGTATCGCAATACCAATTCCGATCTGCCTTCCGATGATGGTCGTGAGAAGGTGGAAGTAATTTGGGAAATCGACGACAACAGCAAGCAGACTCAGTTTGAGACCGGTCATTTCTTGGATTGCATTGAGAATCATAAGGTACCCGACACCAACCCCGAAGGCAGCCTGCAGGGACTTCGCGTGATCTGGAAGCTGTATGAAGCGGAAGAAAAGGGTGTTGTGGCTGACCTGAGAGGATTGGGACTCGATGAGTACAGGGGATAAGGTGGTAAATAAAAGAACGCCCCAGGAACGCTGGAGCCGGTTCTGGAGGATACAGCGTGAGGATTGGCAGCTTTATCTGCTTGTGCTGCTTCCCGTGCTTCATGTGATCATATTCGCTTATGTTCCCATGTACGGCGTGCAAATTGCTTTCAGAGATTTCCGAGCGGATCTGGGAATCGTGGGCAGTCCCTGGGTAGGTATGAAGCACTTTATCAAGTTCTTCAATAACTACCAGTTCGAGCGTATCTTGATGAACACATTGCGGCTGGGCGTATACGGTCTTGTATTCGGTTTCCCGATGCCGATCCTGTTTGCCATCATGCTGAACGAGCTGAGCAATCAGAGGGCAAAGAAGATCATACAGACGATATCCTATGCTCCGTATTTCATTTCGATCACCGTTCTTGCCGGTATGATCATCATGTTCCTTGATTCCCGTGTCGGACCTGTGAACAAGCTGATCAAGCTGCTTGGTCATGAACCGATCACCTTTATGGGTGAAAGCAGAATGTTCGTGCCGATCTACATCATATCCGGTATCTGGCAGGGAATGGGCTACAGTGCAGTTATCTATCTGGCAGCACTGGCCGGTGTGGATCAGGAGCTGTATGAGGCTGCTGTCATCGACGGCGCATCGAGGCTTCAGAAGATCATCCATATCGATATCCCGGGTATTGCTCCGACCATTGTTATACTGCTGATCCTCAACGCCGGACAGGTGATGAATCAGGGATACGAGAAGGCATTCCTGCTGCAGAATGACCTGAACAAGGATGCATCGGAGATCATCTCTACCTATGTGTACAAGCAAGGCCTTGTGAATGTCAAGTATTCCTTCTCTGCTGCCGTCGGTCTGTTCAACTCGGTAATCAATTTCGTGCTGCTGTTTATTACCAACTTCGTTGCAAAGAAGCTTGGCGGCACCAGTCTGTTCTGATGGGAGGTGGAACGATATGTATAATTACTATAAATCCACCTCGGACAAGGTGCTGATGGGCATCATCTATGTTCTGCTCGGCTTCCTTGTGGTCGTACTGTTGTACCCGCTGATCTATGTTGTCAGCTCTTCGTTCTCGTCCCAGCAGGCAGTGGCTTCCGGCAGGGTATGGCTTTATCCTGTAGATCCGTCGCTCAAGGGTTATGAGGCGGTATTTGAGAATCAGCAGGTGTGGACCGGATACCTGAATTCGCTTATCATTACGGTGTCTGGTACGATACTTGCCGTGGGTTTCACGATCATGATGGCGTATCCGCTGTCCAAACAGCGGTTTGCCCTCAAGAAACCCATCACCGTGATGCTGACGATCATCATGTTCTTCGGCGGCGGTCTGATCCCCAATTATATCCTTATCAAGAATCTGCATATGCTGGATACGCTGTGGGCGGTCATCGTGCCTTCTGCAGTTCAGGTTTGGTACATCATCATGATGCGGACCTATATCCAGTCCAGTATTCCCACCTCCCTCAGTGAGGCGGCGACATTGGACGGCTGCAGTGATGTAGGATATCTGGTCAAAGTTGTTGTACCGCTGTCCAAGCCCATTATTGCGGTTATCACGCTGTATGTGGCGGTTGCTCTGTGGAATTCGTACTTCAACGCCATGATCTATCTGCGTTCTCAGAGCAGATATCCGCTGCAGCTGGTGCTGAGGAACATCCTGATCCTGAATCAGTTTGACACGGAGCTGTTCAATAAGCTTTCCGATAAGGAGATCATGGAGAGACAGAACCTTCAGGCTCTGCTCAAGTTCTCGCTGATCGTGGTGGCTTCGGTTCCCGTCATGGTTCTGTATCCGTTTATCCAGAAGTACTTTGTAAAGGGCATAATGATAGGCTCAATCAAGGGATAGGATTGTGTCGTCAATATGGTAATCCATTGACTATATGAAAGGTGGTTTTCGTATGAAGAAGACGGCAATGCGTCTTGTTTCACTGGCACTGGCCCTGATGCTCCTTTGCGGCGCAGCACTGGCTGAAGGTGATGTGTGGGCTCTCGAAGGCTGGCCGGATCATCCCAATGTACCGGGCCTTGAGATCCCCGGTTGGGAAGAGCTTCCCGCCAACTCCGACGAGTTCAAGTTCCGTCAGACCGATCCCTCCGTGGAGCGTGAGATGGAAGGCAACATGTACAAGCAGGGCTGGCCTCTGGTCAAGGAGACCGAGCATCTGTCCATCCTCGCCAAGCAGTCCGCTTCTATCGTTGACATCTCCAACGGCCACTGGCTGATCGAGAAGCTGCAGGAGCGCAATAATGTCATCATCGACTGGCAGCTGATCCCCGAAGCCAGCTGGGCTGAAGGCGTCAACCTTGCCATCGCCAGCGGCGACCTGACTGACATCATCATCGGCGGCAGCTTCACCAAGAGCCAGCAGCTGCTGTACGGCGATCAGCAGGGCATCTTCGTTGACATCTCTCAGTACTTCGATGACTATACCTACTATATCAAGAGCTTCTTCGAGAAGCGTCCTGATATGCTCAGCTACATCACCACTCCCTCCGGCAATGTGTACGGCCTGTTCTCCAATGCCTGCAACTTCCATGTAAGT
>JAZLHZ010000104.1:0-3312 GCA_045617085.1 Clostridia bacterium | reverse complement strand
TCTGCAAGACCTTTGACGGCGCTACCCTGCGCTTCCCCTCCACCTATTGCGATCCTACCAACAAGTACAATCCCGGCAGGGTCATCTGGCTGCGTGACGATTGGCTCGGGCAGTGGGGCAAGGGCGTTCCCGCAACCGTCGAAGAGCTGTATGACTTCCTCGTCTTCTGCCGTGACAACGACGTGAACGGCAACGGCGATGCTTCCGATGAGATCGGTCTGGTCGGTGGCACCGGAGCCATCCTGAACGCCTTCTGCAACTATCAGACTTGGCAGAACACCACCATCAACGTGGATGCAGATGGCAAGGTCTTCATGCCTCAGGTCACCGACAACTACAAGCTGGCTTTGATCTACCTCAACAAGCTGGCAACCGAAGGTCTCCTGAGCACGCAGGCTTTCACCGCTGATGATGCACAGCTGAAGTCCATCTGCTCTCCCGAGACGGCTGAGCAGGCGATCGCTGCCGGCTATCAGAACCATCCCACTTCCTTCCTGGACAACGCTGCACTGCGCAACCAGTACACTCCCGTATGGCCTCTGACCTCCGAGTACTATGACAATCACTATGTCATGACTCCTCAGTTCCAGAGCAGCACCATGGCCATCACCTCCGCCTGCGAGAACCCCGAGGTCGCCTTCCGTCTGCTGGACTACACCTGCGAATACGAGACCATGATCCGTTCCCGCTGGGGCAAGCCCGGTGAGGACTTCGAGTGGATCGAGGATGCGACTGGTCTGGTTCCCAGATTCCCCTACTTCGACTATCCGATCCTGTACAACGTCATTGCCAATCCCTATGCAGATTCCGCCAACAACAGTATCTGGAAGATCGACAAGTTCACCAACCTGCCTCCCTATCTGATGGGTGCCCGTCCCGGTACTGTCGACGAGGATCCCGATGCTGCTGAATACAGTGCGAAGTACAACAACCTGATGGAGATCATTCAGGGCATGGAGTCTCCCGAGCAGACCCAGACCATTATCTACACCGAGGACGAAGAGCTGCAGACCGCTGATATCGTTTCTTCTCTGAAGAGCTATATGGACGAGTGCCAGACTGCTTTCATCCTGGGCGAGATGGACATCGAGGCTGAGTGGGACAATTACATTGCCACCATCAATGCTATCGGCTACGAGGATTACATGAGCGTCGTTCAGGTCGCTTATGATCGTACCATGGGTAAGTAAGAGCCTTTGATCCGAGGGAGGGCGCATCCCTCCCTCGGGTTTTATCATATTCCAAACCAAATTCTATAGCAAGGAGTGACCCCGATGACCGCAACACCGGCAAAGATGGGCAGGGCACGGAAGTTCTTTCAGGTATTCTGCCGCCAGTGGCAGCTGTATCTGTTCATGCTGATCCCGTTTGTATACCTGCTTGTATTCTGCTATTATCCCATGCTGGGGCTTCAGATTGCCTTCAAGCAGTATTCCCCCACAGGAGGCATCTGGGGCAGCCGCTGGGTAGGCTTCAAACACTTCCAGACGTTCTTTACATCCTATCAGTTCGGACGTGTCGTATGGAACACCATCCGCATTTCCCTGTATTCGCTTGTAACCGGCTTTCCCTTGGCTATTCTCTTTGCGCTGTTCCTCAACGTCATGCGCAATCAGAGACTCAAGAAGATCATTCAGACAATAACGTATGTGCCTCACTTCATATCCGTTATGGTTATCGTGGGCATACTGTTCCAGCTGTTCAACTCCGTCAGCGGCGTATACGGTACCCTGTATAAGCTGTTCGGCGGACAGGGCTATCCCAAGGATCTGTTCAGCACTGCCGAAACCTTTGACCATATCTACGTATGGTCCGGCATATGGCAGGGTCTCGGCTGGAGCTCAATCATATATATCGCAGCGCTTTCCGGCGTGGATCAGGAGCTTCACGAGGCCGCCGAGATCGACGGCGCATCCCGATTCAAGAGGATCCTGCATATCGATTTCCCCGCTATCCTGCCCACCGCTTCCATCATGCTGATCCTGAACTTCGGTAGCATCATGGGTGTTGGCTTTGAAAAGGTGTATCTGCTGCAGAACACCATGAACCAGTCACGCAGTGAGGTCATTTCGACTTATATCTACAAGGTCGGTCTGAAGAGCGCCAACACGTTCTCCTACGGTACCGCTATCGGTCTGTTCAATTCCGTCATCAACTGCACGCTGCTGGTTATCGTCAATACGCTTTCCGCAAAATTCAATTCGGAGGGATCAAGTCTATGGTAAAGAGTAAGCAGAGAACGCCCATTGAGGATAAGATACTCTATACCATCGTCTATATCGTATTTATCCTTTTTACATTGGCGGTATTGTATCCCATCATCTTCGTTATTTCGGCTTCATTCTCATCCGGTTCAGCGCTGAATCAGGGTAAGGTCATTCTGTGGCCCGTGGAGCCCGGCTTGCAGGGCTACAAGGCGGTCTTCTCGTACAAGACCATCATGTCCGGTTACCGCAACACCATTTTCTATACCGTAGTCGGTACCTGTATCAATGTCGCCGTGACATTGATTTGCGCCTACCCGCTGTCCCGTCCCGATTTTCAGGGCAAGAAGTTCTTCATGACCATCTGCACAATTACGATGTTCTTCGGCGGCGGACTTGTCCCGAACTACATTCTGATGGTCCAGCTGCATATCATCAATACCCCCTGGGTCATGCTGATCCCCGGCGCACTGTCCGTCTACAATATGATACTGGTGAGGACCAATATCATGTCTACGATTCCCAAGGAACTGCTGGAGGCATCGCAGATCGACGGCTGTTCCGATGCAAGGTATTTCTGGAACATCGTATTGCCCCTGTCCAAGGCTGTTATCGCCGTTATTACGCTGTACTATGCGGTCGGTCACTGGAATGCGTACTTCAATGCCATGCTGTACCTCAGCAACCGTGACCTGTATCCGCTGCAGCTGATCCTGCGTGATATCCTCGTCAGCAGTAAGGTCGACCTTACCGAGATCACCGACCCCGAGCTGCTGGCTGCCATGATGGGCCTCGAAAACCTGCTGAAGTATGCTGTCATCGTCGTCAGCTCGCTGCCCATCATCGCCGTATACCCCTTCGTACAGAAGTACTTCATCAAGGGCGTCATGATCGGCTCGGTCAAGGGTTGACAGTTTCCGCAATTTCATATAGAATATATCCCGGGTTGAGGCTCGGGATATATGTTTAGAAAGCGATTCTTCACGATTTTGGTGGGGTGAAAAAGAATTATTGACATAGTTGCCAAAGTCTCTTCCCAGCTCACTGGGGAGGGGGGAGCGGCGCAGGCGGGGGGTAGGGCTGATAAAGAATGGCAGGTGAAGAAAGC
>JAZLHZ010000103.1:0-17578 GCA_045617085.1 Clostridia bacterium | reverse complement strand
GTCAATGGCAAGTTCTACAATCTGACTATTCCTGCGATGGGTTGCACGTCTGAAAACGGTGATGAAATCCTGCCGACTGTCAGCGTAAACGATTCCACAATTGAGAACAACTTCATCAAGGCAATATTCGATGAGAACGGCGCACTTATTTCCTGCATCGACAAAAAGACCGGACGTGAAACACTTTCCGCTCCTTCAAACCGATACGCTGTTTATACGGAGTACAATGCGGATTGCTGGGATATCGCCATTGAATATACCGACCGTGCCCCCGAATACTTCAAGCTTGAGAAACAGTCCTTCTATGTAGACGGAGCAAAAGCGGTATGCCGTCAGCATTATGTATTCAATAACTCGACGATTGATGTCAATATCCATCTGGATGAAGGATGTGAGTATCTGACATTTGATACGACTGTCGATTGGCAGGAGCAGGATGTCATGCTACGTACTTCCTTTGACACTGCCATCGTTACTGACAAAGCCGGATTTGATATTCAGTACGGCATGCTGCACCGCAGCAACAATGAAAACACGCTGTGGGATAAGGCTCAGTTTGAGGTTTGTGGTCATAAGTTTGTTGACCTTTCCGAGAACAATTGGGGTGTAGCTCTCCTGAACGACTGTAAATATGGTTTCCGTGTTAAGGGCAGCGTGATGGATATGGATATACTACGTGCACAACATTATCCCAGTGATCTTACCGATAAGGGCATCCAGCAGCTTTCCTATGCACTGTATCCTCATACAGGTAATGAGAAGACCGGCAAAGTCAAGGAAAAAGCATATGAATTCAATATTCCTGTTGGTGTATCTGAGGGTAAGGCAGACGGCGCAGCAGTATCCTTTGCCAATGCAGAAAACGTCATCATCGAGGCCATCAAGCCTGCTGAAGACGGAAACGGCATCATTATGCGTGTCTACGAGCCCTATGGAACTCATGCGGATATGAATATCAAACTGAATGGTGATTATCGAATCACTCCCTGCGACCTGATGGAAAACAGCATTAACGAATGCTTCAATGCAGATCACATTTCAGGAACGGTAAAGCCGTTTGAAATTCTGACTTATCGTCTTGAAAAATAATCATTAGAATAACAACAGCGCTTCGAGCATCGATTTCGAAGCGCTGTTATTATTTTTAGTCATTACAGGGAATCTGTTCTATCTGATGTGTAATGGCAACTTCACCATTACACAATATCAATTGGACACTGTCCCCGGATACAATGTGGTTTGAAAGCAGTTCATCACTAAGCAGATCTTCTATCTTGTTCTGAATGATCCTACGCAGAGGCCTTGCTCCATAGGTGCTGTCAAAGCCCTCCTCGGCAAGCATATCAAGTACGTCTTCGCCAACGGTAAGAGTGATGCCGTGCTGAGTAAGTCTTTCTGAAACATCCGAAAGCAACAATGCGGCGATCTTGCGTATATCATTGAATTCCAGTGCATGGAAAACGATGATATCATCAACACGGTTGATGAATTCGGGACGAAAAATGCGCTTTACTTCCGACATAACGACATTCTTCATACCTTCATAATCTTGTTTTTCGTTGCCGGATGTCGCAAACCCCATGCTGTGCTGCTTCTTTATCAGGCTGGCGCCGGCATTACTGGTCATAACGATAATGGTGTTTTTGAAGTCGACAACCTTACCCTTGCCATCGGTCAGTCTGCCGTCTTCAAGAATCTGAAGCAGCATATTGAATACATCGGGATGCGCTTTTTCAATCTCATCAAACAAAATGATGCTGTACGGTTTTCTGCTGACCATTTCTGTCAACTGGCCGCCGTCATCAAATCCGACATATCCGGGAGGTGAACCGACAAGCCTTGATACCGTATGCTTTTCCATATATTCCGACATGTCGATACGGATCAAACTGCTGTCGTCTCCGAACAATGTCGTACTGAGTACTTTGCAAAGCTCTGTTTTACCCACACCGGTGGGACCGAGGAAGATAAAAGATCCTATCGGACGCTTGGGGTCTCTGAGACCTGCACGAGAACGCCGGACAGCTTTTGCTACAGAACTGACAGCTTCATCCTGTCCGATGATCCTGCCGTGAAGCGTTTCTTCCAGATGGAGCAATTTTTGTGCTTCACTCTCATTCATACGGGTTACAGGGACGCCCGTCCACATGGAAACGACGCTTGCAACTTCATCATCGCCGATAACGACGCCTTCGGTAATGCCGTTTTTACCAGCTTCGATGTTTGACTTGGAAGCAGCCTCGTCAATGATATCGATAGCCTTGTCAGGTAGCTTCCTTGAAGGAATATATCGTTTGGAATAATCTACTGCCGCTTTTAATGCTTCATCGGTGATCTTCAAATTATGATGCTTTTCATATTCCGGACGAATCCCCTTCAGAATATCGATCGTTTCATCATCAGTGGGCTCATCCACCATGACAGTCTGGAATCTGCGGACAAGAGCACCATCTTTTTCGATATACTTGTGATACTCGTTATATGTAGTTGCACCAATGCAATGCAACTCGCCCCGTGCCAGCATCGGCTTTAGCATGCTTGCCGCATCGATTGAGCTTTCACCGGCACCTGCTCCGACGATAGTATGTATCTCGTCAATGAACAAAATGACATTGCCTTCCTTGGCTACCTCATCGACAGCGCCCTTGATACGCTCTTCAAATTCGCCGCGGTATTTGGCACCGGCCAGCATGGAAGTAATATCCAGCTGAACAAGCCGCTTACCTTCCAACTGCTTTGGAGCCTCTTTTTTTGCGATCAATTGTGCAAGACCTTCGACAATCGAAGATTTGCCGACACCGGGTTCGCCGAGAAGAATCGGATTGTTCTTACGTCTTCTGCACAGAATCTGAATGACACGTTCCAGTTCTGTCTTCCTGCCGATAATCGTGTCCAGCTTTCCAGCTTCGGCCAGTTCTGTCAGATCTTTTGAATATCGGTCGAGCATCGGAGTTTTTGTTTTTTTGTTATTCGATACTTCAGCCTCCTGTTCTCCCATAATCGGAATCTGATTCATAGCAGAACCATAAGTTTTCAGAATGGCTTCAATTGCATCATCTCTGTTGAGCCCTGCAGCATCCAATAGCTTTGCTGCTGTACACGTGGAGGTCCGCAACATGGAAAGCAGCATGTGGTGAGTATCTGTTTCCCGTTGTCCCAGTTCTTCCGCAGCCTTTACGCTCATCGTAAGAACTTCACGAAGTTCCGTAGCGACCACAAGCTGACGATGCTCTTCTTCCTGTTCCTCGTTCTCTTCCTGCATTTTGCGTATCTCTGCCAGAATGACTTCACGATCAACATTCTGAAGGACAATACCTGCTTTACCGGGATCCCTCATGATACCCAGCAGCAAATGCTCACTGCCCAGAACCATACCTCCGGACTTTTTTACCTCCTCCTGTGCTTCCACAAGAGCTTTACGAGCTTTATCTGTAAATCTTCCGTAGAATATCATAAATCCTCCTGCTCAATCCTGATTCTCAACGTTGTTCCTAAAAACCTGCCGTATCATTCCAGCCAATACAGAGGCACGAATGATGTCCTTTGCACCGGTTGGAAGTGCGATGGAGTTGTTGACAATGGCTGAACGCATCAGCAAAGCTTCCTTTTTTGTTATAAGCTTACATTCATACAACTGCCGAATAATGGCTATGGCGCCAGCTTCATCAATAGAGCTGCCTATTCGGTTCAGCAGCAAGTTCAACATACTCTCCTCGTCACTGTGCGTTACACGCACCAGACGGATATATCCGCCGCCTCCTCGCCTGCTCTCAATGATATATCCGTGGTTGACAGAGAATCTTGTAGCCAATACATAGTTGATCTGTGATGGGGCACAGTTAAAATGCTGAGCAAGCTCATTACGCTTTAATTCTATCTCTGCATCCTCGTCCATCAGTGTTTTTATGAATTGTTCTATTGTATCGCTTAACTGAGCCACTGCTTCGCCCCCTTTATATAATCTGACTAACTTTGACTATTATAGCATAGATCAATGACAAATGCAATTCAAATTGCAAAAAATTAACAGACGGTAATGTACCGTCTGTTAATTAAGATATGATTAGTTCCTGCACTCTGAATCGATCTGCTTAAGAAGCTCACGGATACTGAGGTGCTGTGGGCATTTTGTCTCGCAGGCGCCGCATTCGGCACACTTGCTTGCATCGGTTTCCTTCTCGATAAAGCGTCTCTTGTATTCCGGGGCAAAATCGCTGGCTTTACCAAAGGTATAGGCAGCATTATAACCTCTGAAAATACCGGGAATATTGACACCACAGGGACAGGGCTGGCAATATTCACAGCCGGTGCAGCCAACCTTGATACGGGCTTCATAGGCTTTTCTGACGTTGGTGATAAGCTCGATCTCCTCATCTGTCATGCAGTTGGCCTTGGTATCGGCAAATATCCTAATATTATCTCTCAGTTGTTCAAAGCTGGACATACCGGAGAGAATGGTCTTGAATGCCGACTGGTTATAGAGCCAACGGAACGCCCAGTCGATATGAGAACGCTTAACAGGAGCAGCATCGTAAAGTGCCTGAATCTCCTCCGGGGGCTGCTTGGCCAGCAGACCGCCTCTGAGAGGCTCCATGACTACGACGCCGATTCCTCTATTTTCGGCATATTCATGCACACCTGCCAAGGTTGCCTGATTAAACTCATCCAACAGATTCATCTGAACCTGTATGAGCTTCCAATCGTAAGCTGTGGCGATCTTTTTGAATACATCTGCATTGTCATGAAAGGAGAAGCCGGGATAGCGGATCTTTCCCTTCTGCACCATCTTATCAAGAAAACCGAAAGCATCCAAACGTACCGCTTGTTCAAATCGCTCGTTGTCAAGAGCATGAAGCAGATAGAAATCCACATGATCCGTCTTCAGCTTTTTGAGCTGTTCGTCCAGTGTTGCTTCCATGTCTTCTGCCTTCTCAATCTTCCACATGGGAAGCTTGGTGGTCAGTGTGATCTTGTTGCGCCAACCTCCCTCAAGTGCCTCACCTACGACTTCTTCGCTGTGTCCGCCGTGATAGGGATATGCGGTATCGAAGTAGTTGATACCGCTGTCAATAGCCTCGTGCAGCATCTTGATGGCATTGGGCTTATCAATCTCCTTTTCTATGCAGGGCAGACGCATAGTACCGAAGCCCAATACAGAAGCGTTGATATCCGTTCCCGGGAAATGTCTGTATTCCATAATAAGACCTCCTGTTATTCAAAATAATCCTCGAATTCCTCTGCCTTGGGAATATATCTGGGAAGGGTTACCGTAAATTCAGAACCTACATCCAACTGAGAAGTAACAGCAATGTTGCCTCCCATACTTTGTGCGATATGCTTGACGATAGCAAGACCCAGTCCGGTACCGCCCATTTGCCTGGATCTTCCCTTATCAACCCGATAGAAGCGTTCAAATAGGCGCCCGATATGCTCTTCTGCAATACCTATACCTGTATCACGGACAATAAAGTAGACATTATTTTCGCTCGCATTGATGGAAACATGGACAGAACCACCTTCGCGGTTATACTTCGTGGCATTTTCGATCAGGTTCATCTGCAACTGTTCCACCCTGTCTTTGTTGCCCCAAACATAAATCGGCTCATTGACCTCATTGATGCTGAGATCGATATTCTTTTGTTTGGCTTGGAATTGAAGCACATCGCATACTTTCTTTGCCATTGAATAGAATTCGATACGTTCCAGACTGACATCTTTGTCGCCGGCTTCCAGCTTGGATATAGATAGAATGTCGTTGACAAGCCGTTTGAGTCTGGTGGCCTCCATGTGGATGATTTCCAGACAATACTGCCGTCTCTCGGCAGGCAAATCGGGTGCATCCATCATAGTCTCGGTAAATCCGATGATAGAAGTTAACGGCGTCTTCAATTCATGGGAAACATTGGCTGTAAAGTCATTGCGAATACGTTCCATACTTCGCAGCTCGGTGATGTCCTCGAGAATGGCGATGGCACCGATGACTTCGTCTCCCTGACGTGTAGGAGAAATATACAAACGTACCGGAGTCTTAGCTCTGCCGTTAAGGCCGCCTCTGACAGCGATCTCACTGGTATATACGCCATGCTGTGCCATGCCTTCACGGAATGCGGGCTCCAAATCGAAATCCTTACTGAGTTCGCTGACGGGCTTACCTTCCCACTGATCAAAAACGCAAAGAAGTTTCTTGGCAATAGGCGTGATAAGAGTTATTACACAGTCACTGTTTACTGCCAGCATGCCGTTCTGCATTTGGTTCATGACCACACTCAATGCCTGATTGCGGTTGTTTTCTGCAGTCAGCTTGCTTTCGATGCGATTTGCAAACTCATTGATCTTACGCCCGGCTTCACTGCCGCCGCCGTCATTGAATGCAATTCTCTCGTCATAGCGCCCCTCTGAGAACGCTTCACGAATATTCCTTGAACCCATCAACAGATTGTCACACTTGTTGACGATAAGCCTTGTAATGATGTAAGTGCATGCCAACAACAATAGGCCAACCAGCACAAACAAGCCACCGGAAGTTTTCATCAACGAAGCCACATACGAGGGAACCGCTTTGGATGCAGTCAGATAACAGCTATTGTCAAGTTTTATTGTTACATAATTCGTGTTTACACCGGCATATTCTCTAAGATCAATTCCTGCGCCTTCGTTTGATGCATCAATAAAATCCCGATTTCCGGAATAATCCTGAGAAACGAAACCGAGAAATCTCGTATCGGTCAATACTGCACCATTTTCGTTGCTGTAAGCCAGATTCACATTCTGCAGAGTAGCTATCTTGTTTAAAATGACCTTCAACTCATCCGCAGACACAGAGGGCTTTAGAGAAAATGCCGCATTGTCCAAGTATTCAGCGGACATGCGGCAAATATTCTCCAGCTCATCGACTGCCGAAGCCGTCGTACTGTTCATGACGAGATGAGAGAACAGAATAGTGAATATGAGGCTGCAGACGAGACAGATGCAGGTTGTAAAGACAGCAACCCTTCTGCTCATAATATTCTGCTCCTGTTTATTAATTACATGCGGTTGTCCTGACGATCGTTGAACTTATAGCCTACACCACGGATGGTCTCGATGTAATGAGAATCCTCGCCCAACTTCTGACGAATGTGGCGGATATGTACATCTACCGTACGGGTCTCACCATAGAACTCATAGCCCCAAATACGATCCAGCAGGAAATCGCGGGTAAGTACCTTGCCTCTGCTGATAACCAGCAGCTTCAGCAGCTCAAACTCTTTCAGAGTCAGAGACAGCTTTTCACCATTGCGGAAAGCCTCGTAGTTGCCGACATCAATAGTCAAACCGCCGACATGGAGGATGCCCTCGTCCTCATTCTGAGGAGCTGCACGACGAAGCAGAGCCTTAACACGTGCAATCAACTCACGGACACTGAAAGGCTTGGTAATATAGTCATCTGCACCCATTTCAAGACCGAGGATCTTATCGACCTCATCGCCCTTTGCAGTAAGCATAATGATCGGGATATCGGAAGTAGTAGAGGTGCTCTTTAAACGGCGGCATACCTCCATACCGTCGATACCGGGCAGCATGAGATCCAGCAGGATAAGAGCGGGACGTTCATGGGAGCATACGGTAAGTGCATCTTCGCCTGTTGCTGCGGTAACAACGCGGTAACCGGATGCCTCAAGATTGAAGGTCAACAGCTCAAGGATATGAGCCTCGTCATCGACAGCAAGGATCAGTTCATTTGCCATGTGGAAATCTCCCTTCTGATTATTATCTGTATGATTGATATAATGTTGTGGACTTACCTGATGTTTGCTATTTTATGTTTTCCGTACCGACTAATCTGCGAACCTCATCAAGAAAAGTACCAAGGTCAGCAAATTCTCTGTATACAGAAGCAAACCTGACATAGGAAACACCGTCCAGTTTTTTCAGTTCGTTCATTACCATCTCGCCGATTTCGGAGCTTGTGACCTCACGGTCAGCTGCATAGACTTTTGTCTCGATGGTGTTTACGACCTGATTGATGGCATCAATGCTGACAGGACGTTTCTCGCAAGCTTTTAATATGCCATTGCGAAGCTTCTCACTGTCGAAGGCTTGGCGTCTGCCATCCTTCTTGATTACCATCATGGGTACGGTATCTGCTTTTTCGTAAGTAGTGAATCGTCTGCCGCACTTATCACATTCTCTCCTGCGGCGGATAGCCTTTCCGTCGTCGGAAGAACGTGAATCCACAACCCGGCTGTCGGGACTACCGCAAAAAATACAATGCATGATATGCCCCCTACAATTTTGCCCCTATTATACAATAAACCGTGGATATTGTCAAGTACTTTACAGTAGATTCAGTAAAAATGCACATCTTTTGTTTAATTATAGCGTATATTATCGCTAATAAATCCTGTTTAAGGAAGTGTGACATTCATTGCTGATACAACAAAACACTGTTTTCACCATCATAATCCGTGACATTAACGGCTATCATTTCATCTCTTGATGTGGGTACATTTTTCCCAACGTAATCCGGACGTATAGGCAGTTCTCTGTGTCCTCTGTCGATCAGGACTGCCAATTGTATCCTTTTTGCCCTGCCGATATCCATAAGCGCATCAAGAGCTGCTCGTATCGTCCTTCCGGTATATATGACATCATCCACCAGCACAACGGTTTTTCCCTCGATATCAAATTGAATATCCGTGCTTTTGACCAAGGGCTGTGAGTCCTGCTTGGAAAGATCATCCCGATAAAATGCGATATCGAGCGAGCCTACTGGAATAGTGTTGGTATCATCTATCTGCATGATCATAGATGCCAGTTTTTCTGCAAGAGGTACACCTCTTCTTTTGACTCCGACAAGGACAAGCCCTTTAGTTCCGGCTTGATGTTCCACGATTTCATGACTGATTCGTCTCAGTGCTCGCAGCATCGCCTGTTCATCCAGTAATTTTGCTTTCAGCTGCATCATTGATTGCCTCCGATTACATTTTCTTCATGAATGCTTCCAATACTCTGCAACAGTTCTCGGCAGCAACTTTGACAAACGTGCTGTAGTCTGAGGGTGAACCGTCATCTGCATTATCGGATATGGAACGGATTACTTCAAAAGGCGTATTGCAGATATAGCAGACCTGACCGATAGCTCCGCCCTCCATTTCGCATACGGAAGCATTAAACAGACTGACGATCCTTTCTTTTTTCTCCTTTGAGGCAATAAACTGGTCACCACTGGCTGCGATTCCCCTCACGCACGGTATACCGCATTCTCTGCATGCTGATTCCAAAGCATTTCCGGCTGATTGGTCACAATCAAAATAAATCTTGTTTATTGTGGATACAAGTCCCACTGGATCGCCAATCGGAGAAGTGTCTACATCGTGCTGGACTACCTTGTCGGCAATCACGATATCACCATATCGGACATTGGAATGCAAACTTCCACCTACACCGGTATTGATGATCAGCTCCGGCTTATATTTAAGAATCAGGTATTGGGCACACAGTGCAGCATTCACTTTGCCGATACCGCATTGAACGACGACAACGTCTTTCCCTGCCAATTTACCACTGACGAAATCCCAATTTCCTGCAGCTTCGTGAAATGCGTCGGTAAGCTTTGCTTTAAGTGAATCGATTTCGACATTCATGGCACCGATGATACCAATCAGACTCATATAATTCTTTCCTCCCTTGATATTATCGTTTCAACATGACGACTGCTTGTGCTGAGATGCCTTCGCCTCGTCCTTCATATCCCAAATGCTCTGTGGTCGTTGCTTTGATGTTGACATAATCCTCAGGAAGCTCAAGACAGACTGCGGTCTTATTCAACATTTGCGGCATGTAATCCTTCAGCTTCGGTTTCTGTGCAGTAATGGTAATGTCTGCATTGACGACAGAAAAGCCTTTGTCTTTCAGCTTATTCATGACATTTTCCAGCAGTATTATTGAAGATATATTTTTATATTTGTCATCATTATCCGGAAAATGTCTTCCGATGTCTCCCATCCCTGCAGCACCGAGCAGTGCATCCATCAATGCATGAACAGCCACATCTGCATCCGAATGTCCGAGCAATCCTTTTTCATAAGGGATTTCCACACCGCAGAGAATCAACTTTCGTCCTTGCACAAGACAGTGCGTATCCGAACCCAAACCGCATCTGTATTCATGCTGTTGATACGGCAGTAAATCGTGTTGCATGGTAATTTTGATATTCCTTTCGCATTCCGGAAGAATGATCGTTTTCACCGGACCTATATACTTTTCGTAAAGTGATGCGTCATCTGTGCCGAAATAACCATCATGGCTTGCCTTCAGGTGTGCCTCCAGAATATTTCTGTATGTAAATACCTGTGGTGTTTGAACTGCAGCCAGTCTGCTCCTGTCAGGAGTGTCAACGGCAAAGCCATTGGTATCTGTCACTTTTATCGTATCAACTACCGGCTTTGCAGGTACGGCAGCACCGTATTTCATGGCAGCTTCTACGGTTTCATCAATCACGTTGACAGCAACAAAAGGACGGGCCGCATCGTGAATGGCGACAATATCTGTATGATTATCAACAGACTTCAGTCCGTTCAGTACGGATTCCTGCCTTGTTTTCCCGCCATATACCACTTTTTTGACTAAAGGCAGAGGGCCTTCCGCTTGGATCAGTGTTTCATATAATGGTTGATCGTTCTCGGAAATGACCAGAATCGCTTCTTCTATCAGTCTGCTTTTCGATAAGGCTTCCATGCATAAATACAATACACTTTTACCGTTTAACTTACAATAGACTTTATTGATATCTGCACCAAATCGGGAGCCCTTACCTGCGGCTACAACAACAACACTGATCATATTATTCCTGCTCAGACAGGACTTCATACATTCCTGCCGCATCTGCTTTCAGAACATGCTCAGACAACGTTTTAACCCGATACTTGGATACATTGGTACCGTAGTGTACTTCAATGATATCCCCTTCCTTGACATCCAAACCGGGTTTGGCGACACGACCGTTGACCCATACCTTGCCGCCGTCACATGCATCGTTGGCTACGGTGCGTCTTTTGATCAATCTGGATACTTTCAAGTATTTATCAAGTCTCATGTGTTTTCCTCCATGGCTTTTGTGATATATTGATTAATTACCTTCTGTAAAGCAGATTCAGGATCAATGCCTAATTCTGTTGCTTGTGTAACGGTTTCATATAGCTTTTTTCCGATGTTGTCTTCATCAGTATCGTTGAAATACAAATCGGGCTTTTTCAAATTCAGTACATTTGTCTTATTCAGCATTTTGGCGCATTTTAATAATGCTGGAAGGCCATATGTGATGTTTTTCAGCGCCTCGGCAGGATTCGTATAGCCTCTCTTCTTTGCTTTCAAGCGTTCCCATAGCTGTGTTGTTTCTTCACTGCTTTCACAGTTTTCATCAGAGAAAACATGCGGATGACGCTCGATCAGTTTATGTCCGATGGCATCGGTTACATCGCTGATATCAAACTCTCCATGCCTTTTTCCAATAGCACTATGGAACACCACTTGAAACAGTACATCTCCCAATTCATCATACAGGGACTCTGTGTCGTTGTTATTGATGGCATCTACTGCTTCATATGCTTCCTCGATCATTGTGGTGCGCAGGGATTCGTGCGTTTGTTCTTTATCCCAAGGACAACCATTCGGAGACAAAAGGTCATCCATAATTTTGAGAACATCTGAAAAACTATACTTTTCGTGCTTTTTAAGATTCTTAACAGCCGGAACCAGCATATACAACTGATGATCATAATGATCAAGACGATCAAGTTCATAGAGAGGAATGGTCTTAATTTCCTCTCCGTTACACAACGAGACTATATGTTCTGGGCCGTAGTAATCGATCAAACGTACTTTGACCTCGCTTGCCAGCAAACGATTGTCAATCTCACAAATGATCATGGATTGGGAAGGTTCACAGCTCATTGTTTCGTAATCCGAGGCATCGATTTGCGTAACATTTCCACCTGCTCTCAAAGCCAGAGTATTCCATGCACCACAGCAAGGACAGATATGTACTTCTATTTCGCTATTCTTCAACAGAAGCGGAACACTTGCGTCAAAAGGATCGTTGACACAATATACTGCATCACCGTTTTTTACCAGTTGTTCGGTGATCCTATCGTTTAGTTCATCAAAATCATCACATTCCTCAAATAATGAATCAAATGTCTGATAACCTATATTGTTACTTAACAGATATTTGGCTGCCCCACATCTTTCGGTGCGCAATATCAGTTTTTTTCCGCTTTCCAATATCTTGATTGCACCCAATGTCAATTCGTCTTCGGTCCAACCGACCATCAATATGTCAATAACTGCCATTATTATTTTTCACCTCTTTATCATTACTATATTATGCCATAGAATTCAAACAAATGCAAGTGTTTTTTTTTCTATTGACTAAAATAAAGCAATATGATATAATCTCCACTGTAAATTACCAACAGGGAGGTCATTTGACATGAGCATTATTACTGTTATCGGTGCCGGTATGATGGGTACTGCGATTACATTTCCGGCTCATGACAACGGTCACGAAATCCGTCTTGTGGGTACACCTCTGGATGATGCTATCATCGATCATGCCATATCTACCGGCTGGCATCTGAACATGAAAAGGCAGATCCCCGATGGCATCAAGTTCTATCATTTTGATAAACTGAAAGAAGCCATGCAAGGTGCCGATCTCATTCTCAGCGGTGTCAGCAGTTTTGGTGTAGAGTGGTTCTGTAACGAGATCATTCCCCTGATACCGGAAGATATGCCTGTATTGGGAATCACCAAAGGCATGGTCAACTTGGAGGACGGCACATTGATTTCCTATCCCGAATACTACAAGATGAAGCATCCGGAAAGAAAGCTTCGTCTGAATGCCGTCGGCGGTCCCTGCACAAGCTATGAGCTTGCAGATCATGACCCAACAGAAGTCTGCTTCTGCGGTGAAGAGCCTAAGCTTCTCAAGTGGATCAAATCGTTGTTTGAAACCGAGTACTATCATATCAGCCTGTCAACAGATGTTCGGGGCGTGGAGTGTGCAGTTGCCATGAAAAACGCCTATGCGTTGGCAGTTTCTCTTGCTGTCGGTCTTTCCGAAAGAACAGAGGGTATCGGAGGCAAGGAGCATTATAATTCTCAGGCAGCTCTCTTCGGACAGAGTGTCAAGGAAATGCGCCGTCTGATCGCTCTTTCCGGCAGCAATGACGACAATATCATTTATGGCGCAGGAGACCTCTATGTAACCATATTCGGAGGCAGAACGAGGAAAATCGGCACACTGTTGGGCAGAGGTTTGAGCTTTGAAGCAGCTATGGAAGAGCTGAAAGGCGTTACACTGGAGTCTATCGTTATTGCTACACGTACTGCAAAGGCAGTCAGAAGACTGATCGAGCTTGGCAAGACTACTGCCGATCAGTTCCCGCTTCTGATGCACGTGGACGATATTATCAATAACGGAAAACCTGTCAATATTCCCTGGTCAAGCTTTGAAACCGAGTTCGGTAAATAATAGTAAACTGACAGAAAGAGGGCTTGCTCTATGGTTTTTTCCATCAATCATGACCTGCATATCCATTCCCAGCTGTCCAGCTGCTCTGCTGATCCGCTACAGAATACACAGGCAATTCTGGATTATGCCAAGCGCAACAATTATGACTATCTGTGTCTGACGGATCATTACTGGGATGAGAAAATTCCCGGTGCCAGCAATTGGTATATGCCGCAGAATACCCCGCATATCGAGAAAGCTCTTCCTCTTCCTCAGGACGAAAAAGTACACTTCTATTTCGGCTGTGAAACAGATATGGACAAGTATGGCACCATCGGCATTTCGCCTGAGACGATTGACAAGCTGGATTTCGTCATCATTCCCACGACTCATCTGCACATGAACGGGTTTACGATTGCAGAAGAAGACCGGAATGTTGAAAAGCGCACAGAGCTGTATGTATGGCGCTTTAATCATCTGCTGGATATGGATCTGCCGTTCCATAAGATCGGTGTTGCTCACCTTACCTGCCCGTTGATGGCCAGAGATAACCCCGGCGATCATATTAAGGTGCTGAATAATATCGATGATGCAACATTCACTGAACTATTTGCTAAAGCGGCAAAAAAAGGCATCGGTATTGAATTGAACTTCAATTATCCGGTTCCCTCGGAGGAAGAGAAAAATGCAACACTTCGTCCGTATCTGATTGCCAAGAAGTGCGGTTGTAAGTTCTACTTCGGTTCTGATGCACATCATCCCGATACACTTGCCGGCGCATTCAACCGCTTTAATGCAATTCGTGATGACCTCGGTCTTGAAGAAAGCGATAAATTCAATCCCTTCAATTGAAAAATATTCGGCAAATGCCGAGAATGAAAGGAAGTATCACTATGTCTAAGCTTCGTATCGGTATCATCGGAACCGGTGGCATTGCTCATGCACATATGCGTGCGTATGTTGAGATGGAGGATGTTGAGATCATAGGTGCATCCGATATTATCCCCGGCAAGGCAAGAGCCTTCCTCGATGAATTTGGTCTTACTAATGTCCCGGATTTCACCGATAATGCAGACCTGCTTGCACTTAAGCCCGACGGCGTTTCCGTTTGTACGTACAATACCCAGCACCATACTTGTGCCTGCCAGGCTATGGAAGCCGGCGTCAATGTGCTTTGTGAAAAGCCCATGTCTGTCACGATCGATCAGGCAGTCCAAATGGCAAGAACACAGAAGAAGACCGGTAAGATCCTCACCATCGGTTTCCAGCCCAGATACGGCGAGAACATGAAGATGGTAAAGAACATTATCCAGTCCGGTGAACTGGGTCATATTTACTATATACAGACCGGCGGTGGCAGACGCAGAGGCATTCCCGGCAGAACTTTCGTGCAGAAGGATTTGGCCGGTGTCGGCTGTCTCGCTGACATTGGCTGCTACGGCCTCGATTTTGCACTGAATTCTATCGGCTATCCCAGCAAGCCCGTTACCGTATCTGCTTATGCCTCCGACTATTTCGGAAAGAATCCCAAGTATTATGATCCCATCAAGGGCCAGGGTGAATTCTCCGTTGATGATTTTACCTGCGCTCTGATTCGCTTCGAAGACGGTCTCGTGCTGGACTTCCGTATGAGTTGGGCTATGCACATGGATACCATGGGTGATACCTTGTTTCTCGGTACCGAAGCAGGCCTTAAGGTCAAATCCCCCAACCCGGAGAAAAATTGGGGCGGTGCATGGGACGGCGGCATCGGCGAAGTGTATATGTATAAGGATATAGGTGAGAACCAGGTCGAGATTCATATCCCCAAGAAGGAAGAAGATGTTAAGTCCAGCTTCTTCTTCAAGAAAGTACGTGCTTTCTGCGATTCCATTCTGACCAATGGTCCTTCCCCCATCCCGTGGGAACAGATCATTTACAATCAGGCTATTATCGATGGTATTATCCGCTCCAGCGCACTGAAGCGTGAAGTCGAGGTAGTCATCCCCGAAATCTGATAATAAAACATATCTCCCTCTCAGCCTCTTTCTGGGAGGGAGAATTTGAAAGAAAGGATTACATATCATGCCTATCAGTTTTAATGAAGAGAAAAAACTATTTCACCTTCAGGGAAAGACCTTTAGCTATATTATTCATCTGAACGACAAGTTCGGGCCTATCAACCTCTATTATGGTGCCAAACTTCCCGATCCCGATCTGCGGTATCTTAAAACAAGCATGAATTCATCTTTTGACCCCGAATATGGTCAGGCCCCTACAGAGCTTCCTACCAGAGGTACAGGTTATTACGGCACCCCTGCCCTTTGTGCCATTAATAAAGAAGGCAATGACCTTGTAAAGATGGAATATGTCTCCTATACTATTGAGAAGGGTAAAAAGAAGCTGGAAGACCTTCCTGCTGTTTATACCGAGGATGACAGCGAAGCTACGACACTGACCCTGTACATGGAAGATAAGCTGACTCACTTAGCAACTGCTGTCAGCTATACGGTGATGGAAGATTTGGACGTATTAACTCGCAGCCAGCGTATTACAAACAATTCCGATTCTCGGCTGATTCTTACCTATATGCAGTCTGCCAGCCTTCAGCTGTACGGTATGGAATATGATGTTATTCATTTGAATGGTGGCTGGGCAAGAGAACGTCATGTGTGCCGTAATCCTATTGATCGCACCAAAACCGTTGTGGAAAGCCAAAGAGGTGCATCCGGTCATGAGCATAATCCCTTCATTGCACTTTGTGACCATACCGCAACTGAGGACTTCGGAAATGTGTACGGCATGGCTCTGGTTTACAGTGGTTCCTTTATGGCAACGGCAGAGGTATGGAATCATGAAAATGTCCGCATGTCAATCGGTCTGAATCCTGAGGTATGCCGCTGGAACCTCGATCCCAATACAGAGTTCCAGACGCCGGAAGCCATTCTGGTATTCTCGGCTGAAGGTCTGAACGGAATGTCTCATCGCTTCCACAATGTTATCCGCAAGCGTATTGCCAGGGGCAAGTGGCGGGATAAAGTACGCCCCGTGCTGCTGAACAACTGGGAAGCCACCTATTTCAAGTTTGATGAAGAAAAGATTCTGTCCATAGCAAAGAAAGCCAAGGAAGTCGGTGTTGAGCTGTTCGTACTGGATGACGGCTGGTTCGGCAAACGTGACAGTGACAACTGTTCTCTCGGTGACTGGGTTCCTGACAGGCGTAAGCTGCCCAACGGTATAGACGGTCTTGCAAAGAAAGTCACCGATATGGGACTTCGTTTCGGTCTTTGGTTTGAACCTGAAATGGTATCTCCCGACAGTGATCTATATCGGGCACATCCCGACTGGTGTCTTCATGTTGACGGCAGAAGCCGCAGCGAAGCAAGAAACCAGCTTATCCTCGATGTTTCCCGTAAAGAAGTACAGGATTATATCATCGAAGCTATCTCCTCTGTGCTCCGTTCTGCACCTATCGGTTATGTAAAGTGGGATATGAACCGCAATATGATGGAGTACTACTGCGGTGATCGGGCTGCAGATGCTCAATATGAGACACAACACAGATACATGCTCGGTTTGTACAGAGTTCTCGAAACCATCACCTCATCTTTCCCGGATGTTTTGTTTGAGGGGTGCTCCGGCGGCGGCGGACGCTTCGACGCTGGTTTCCTGTATTATATGCCTCAGATCTGGACATCAGATGATACCGACCCAGTGGAACGTTTGAAGATTCAGTATGGCACTTCCTTCGTATATCCGCCCAGTGCAATGGGTGCCCATGTCAGCGCCAGTCCCAACCATCAAACGGGCAGAATGACCAGCATCAAAATGCGTGCCGATGTGGCACTTGCAGGTAATTTCGGCTTTGAACTGGATCTGAATAAGCTGAGCGAAGAGGAAATCGAGGATATGATAGCAACGGTAAATACCGTCAAGGAGATTCGTAACACACTGCAGAAGGGTGTATTCACCCGAATAATGTCACCATTCGAGGGCAACTTTGCTGCATGGCAGTTCGTCAGTGAGGATGGCAATGATGTCATTCTCGGATCATATCGTGTTCTGGTCAGACCCTATTTCGGTGTGCGCAGAGTATTCATGAAG
>JAZLHZ010000102.1:0-2049 GCA_045617085.1 Clostridia bacterium | reverse complement strand
AGGCGGCCTGATGAGCATCCGGAGCGCCGAGGAGACCGCCGAACAGTGCCGCATGATCAACGAGACCGTGCACAATGTGCTGGAATGCGCCGAGGGCATCGAGCCGTTCATGAATACGGCTTTTATCTCCCTTCCGGTCATCCCAGACATCAAGCTTACGACACTGGGACTGATTGATGTAAGCGGGCAGAAACTTGTCCCGCTATTCGTCTGATTATGCGGAATTTTAACAGCAATATCAATAATACTGTGTTGAAAAAACAGAAATTAAATAGTACAATATAAGCGTTCCATGAACAAGTATATCTAATAAATGGAGGTTGATTCCCATGATTAAGGTTGGTATCAATGGTTTCGGCCGTATCGGCCGTATGGTCTTCCGTGCAAGCATCGCTCATCCCGAGGTTGAGATCGTCGGCATCAACGACCTGTGCCCCGCTGATTACCTGGCTTACATGCTGAAGTACGACACCATGCATGGCAAGTTCGAAGGCACCATCTCCGCTACCGAGAACAGCATCATCGTTAACGGTCATGAGATCCCGATCTTCGCTGAGAAGGATCCCGCAAACCTGCCCTGGGCAAAGGTTGGCGCTGAGTACGTAGTCGAGTCCACCGGCTTCTTCCTCACCAAGGAAAAGGCTGCCGGCCACATCGCTGCCGGTGCTAAGCACGTTGTTATGTCTGCTCCTTCCAAGGACGACACTCCCATGTTCGTTATGGGCGTAAACAACAACAAGTACACCTCTGACATGCAGTTCGTTTCCAACGCTTCCTGCACCACCAACTGCCTGGCTCCCATCGCAAAGGTTCTGCATGACAACTTCGGCATCACCGATGGCCTCATGACCACCGTTCACTCCACCACCGCTACCCAGAAGACCGTTGACGGCGTTTCCGTAAAGGATTGGCGCGGCGGCCGTGCTGCTTCCGGCAACATCATCCCCAGCTCCACCGGCGCTGCAAAGGCAGTCGGCAAGGTTATCCCCGAGCTGAACGGCAAGCTGACCGGTATGTCCATGCGTGTTCCTACCCTGGACGTTTCCGTTGTTGACCTGACTGTCAACCTGGCAAAGCCTGCCAAGTACGATGAGATCTGCGCTGCCATGAAGGCTGCTGCAGAAGGCGAACTGAAGGGCATCCTGGGCTACACCGAAGAAGACGTTGTTTCCAGCGACTTCCTGGGCGACGCTCACACCTCCATCTTCGACAAGAAGGCCGGTATCCCACTGACCGACACCTTCGTTAAGGTAGTTTCCTGGTACGACAACGAGTGGGGCTACTCCAACAAGGTTGTTGAGCTCATCGAGTACATGTACACCGTAGACCACAAGTAATTAACTGAAAAAACATACCGAGCGGATCAAACCGTTCGGTATGTTTTTTTGTATGTCGAACTGTGAATCATTCAAGCTCCAGCCGCATGGAGATCAGTTCCTGATATCCACTGTACCGGGAGACAAATCCCTTTGGATTCCGTCCGAACTCGGTGAATCCCATCTTGTGATACAGGGCGATTGCAGAGACATTGTCTGCAACGACTTCCAGCTCCAATTGTGAATATCCGGCGGATTTCGCACACTCGATGCAGGCTTCGATCAATGCCCGACCGATCCCGATACCCCAATATGCCTTTTCAACAGATACACCGAGCTCTGCCCGGTGACGTGCCTTACTTGCACCAAGCCCAGATATCCCGGCAAGTCCGATGATATGTCCGTCAGCGACAGCGCAGAGATGAACATCCCGCAGGGACTCGGCTTTGCTCATCAGAAAATGCGCCTCTTCCTCCACAGAGAAGCTGCATTCATCTCCGTAGGAGGATAAATAATCGGTTTGATCATGGTGAATGCGGAACTGTTTTACTACCTCGGCGGCATCTGCGGCATCGGTATTGCGAATGAGACAGCAGCGTCCATCCTTCAACAGAACCTGTTTATTATATTTCATGACAATCAGCGGGGCTGCTGCTTTTGCATCATTGCATCGATGGCGGCAAAGTTGCTGGTGTGGGGGTACTCTGCCATATCGGGATGATGCCGGAAGCCT
>JAZLHZ010000101.1:0-1909 GCA_045617085.1 Clostridia bacterium | reverse complement strand
GTCTGATAGACGATATAGCCCAGCAGCACCATGACGAGAGCGGCGGCAAATGCCAGCACGAAATTCATGAACGGACCGGAAAACAGCGTGATGAACCGCTTCCATACCGGTGTTTTGTTGAAGGACTTGTCCTCCGTATCGTCGTCATAAAAGCGGACATATCCGCCGCAGAAGATGATGCGCAGCGAATACTGAATGTCGTTTTTCTTCCATTTGAGGATGGCGGGGCCGAAGCCGATGGAAAACTCGGCTACCGGAATGTGCATCAGCCGTGCCGCACAGTAATGTCCGGCCTCGTGGATCAGTACGATAAAGCCCAGCAGCAGCAGGGCGAGAAGGATTCGGATGATTGTCATAAATATACCTTTCGGATATCACATGATAGTGCTTCCCCAGCTCACTGGGGAAGCTGTCGCCCAACGGGCGACTGATAGGGCGGGATAAATATGTTTAGTGGTGTTTTCGCCATTTGCCGGACTTTATCCGCCCTACCCACCGCCTATGGCGTTCCCCCCTTCCCGCTGAGGCGGGATGGGACTAATGCGGCTTTGCCGCTTATTTGTTCACTGCCGATTTCGCAATCTCCCTTGCCTCTCTGTCCGCTTCATAAACGTCCTCGGGGCAGGTGACGGATTTCTTTTCGGTCTTGTCCAGCGTGTATGCCACCGTGTCGGCGATCTTTCCGAAGGGGATCTCGCCCTTCAGGAAGGCCGCCACGGCGATCTCGTTGGCGCCGTTCAGCACTACCGGCATGATGCCGCCCTCGTTCTGCGCCTCCACGGCGAGCTTCAGACAGGGGAAACGGCCGGTGTCCGGTTCTTCAAAGGTCAGCGAGCCGAGCTTGGACAGGGACAGACGCTCGCCGCCGAAGGGAAGCCGCTGCGGATATCCCAGCGCATAGCCGATGGGCACCCGCATGTCCGGTACGCCCAACTGCGCCAGCACGGCGCCGTCTTCAAACTCCACCATCGAATGAATGATGCTCTGCGGATGCACCAGTGCCCGTATCCGGCTCATCGGCATGCCGAACAGGTGATGCGCTTCGATCAGTTCGAGGCCTTTGTTCATCATGGTGGCGCAGTCGACGGTGATCTTGGCGCCCATTTTCCATGTGGGATGCCCCAGCGCCATTTCTTTTGTAGCGTTGTAGACCTCTTCCTTGGAAAGCCTGCGGAACGGGCCGCCGGAGGCGGTGACGATCAGCTCACGGACGGGGTTTCCCTGCCGGGCCTGCAGACACTGGAATATGGCGGAATGTTCGCTGTCCACGGGGATCAGCTGACGGTTCAGCGCTTTGACCTTTTCGGTGACGAGACTGCCGCCGGTGACGAGGCTTTCTTTATTGGCAAGCAGCAGCCGCTCGGAGACCTCCAGCGCTTTGAGCGCCGCCGGAAGTCCGGCAATGCCGACCACGGCGGAGAGCACGTCGTCCGCTTTGACCGCTTCGGTGGCCTTCAGCACCGCATCCTCGCCGAAGAACCACTCGCAGAAGCGCACATCGTCCGGAATGGAGTCGGGCTCTACGGTGAGCGCCGCCACGGCGGGACGGAATTCACGAACCAGGGAGAACAGTTTTTCGGCATTGGAATGGGCGGTCAGTGCCGCAATTTTGAACCGATCCGGATAGCAGCGGACGATGTCCAGCGTCTGCGTGCCGATGGAGCCGGTAGCGCCGAGAAGTGCAATTGTACGCATAAATACCCTTTCGATTGTGTGCAGTGTGAAGTGCTCACTCTTACAGTATATACATCGTCAAAATATTGAATATGATGGTGCAGAACAAAATGCTGTCGATGCGGTCCATAATGCCGCCGTGGCCGGGCAGTACGGAGCTGTAATCCTTGATGCCGCATTCCCTCTTTACGATGGATGCGGACAGATCGCCCAGCTCGGAGGCGATGCCGGCGAA
>JAZLHZ010000100.1:0-2443 GCA_045617085.1 Clostridia bacterium | reverse complement strand
GATTTCACGATACCGGTCAGCATTCTCTCAAGCTCCACGCTATCATCATATATGGATTGATATTCTTCCTTTGTCAGATAGTCAGTCGCATGCAAAAGGCGAAGCCAGTATTTTGTTTCTGCCGCTTCCTTCAATGCAATAGACATTTTTGCTGTAAAGTCCGCCTTACTCTGTCCCCTGCTGTGCTTCCGCAATATTTGCCCCGATGCTGGTTCCGCTGCGAACCAGCTATTTGGAGAGGACATACTCATGCTTGTTATTCTGCAAATATCGGCACAGCTTCACGATTCTCACAGCGAATGCAAATGCTTTTTCCTCAACCATCGTCCCTAAACTTTCAACTTTCCGTTGTCAATTCAATACCCTCACCTGACAGCTTTTCAGCACTTCCAGCGCGGCGAGATGCCGTTCCGGTGTGACGCCCGCGCAGCAGGATGCATCCACGGAAATGGGCGTTTCGGGATAGAGCGCCTTCAGGATGAGCGCATTGGAGACCACACAGATATCCGTGCAGACGCCTACCATCTCGATCTCCGCAAAAGCGGGACGCGCTTCCCCATCCTTCCAGCCCCAGTCCTTCCAGCCGAAATTGGGCTTGTCGATATGCTCACGCCCGGGCAGGTCCAGCTCTGCGGGGATCTCCCAGCCCTCGGTGCCCCGGATGCAATGCGGCACAGGCAGGCTGCGGCCTTCGCTGGTACTCATATAGTCCTCCCCGTGGGTGTCCCGCGTGAAAATGATCTCATCGCCGCTGCGGACGTATTCTTCGATCTTCGACTTCACATTGGGAACGATGGCGGCAGCCTCCGCCGTGCCCAGCGCACCGTCGATGAAATCCTTCTGCATATCCACTACGATGAGGGTCTTCATATCCGCGCCTCCCCTTCTCCGTTCGCCCCGGAAGATGCCGCTATCATACCACCCGAAGGCATGGAACGCAAGCGCAAAATCGCGCTCCCATACCTGCATTTCAAAATCAGACAGGTGCAGCCCCGATGTCCGGAGCTGCACCCGCACACAGATTGCTTGGTTCAGGTTTCCTCTCGTTTTTCCAGAATGGCAACTTCCTGCACCCCGTCATACTCCTGTACGCGCACCTCAATGAGTTCACGCTTGGAGGTGGGGATGTTCTTCCCGGTATAGTCCGCCCGGATGGGCAGCTCCCGGTGGCCCCGGTCGATGAGAACCGCCAGCTGGATGGCCGCAGGCCGCCCCTGATGGATGACCGCCTCGATGGCGGCTCTGGCGGTGCGCCCGGTATACAGCACATCGTCCACCAGAATGACCGTCTTGCCGTGTACGTCGAAGCGGAGCTTCTCCGCCTTCACGGCAGCCTGTTCGCTGATCTCGCTCAGATCGTCCCGATACAGGCTGATATCCAGCGCCCCCATGAGCGGGGTCTCGCCGGAGATCTTCGCCACATTTTCGGCAATTTTCCGGGCCAGCACCGCGCCGCGCCGATAGACGCCCACGATGCACAGATCCGTACAGGGCGCGTTCTTTTCCACGATCTCATGGCTGATGCGCATGAGACTGCGGTCCATAGCCGCCCCGTCCAGAAGAATCGCTTTCTGGAAATACATGGCAGGCTCAGGGCTTAATGGAAGCGTTGATGCCGGTCATGTCGGGGCCGTCGTTCAGGTTGTTCCAGTTCCATTCGCGGCCGCCGAGGAACACGCTGGAGTTCATATCGTTGGAGAGGAAGATCAGGACGGCTTCGGGGAACTTCATGCACATATCGTAGAAGAATTCCTTCATGTCCTTGGTCTTGGCCAGCTCTTCGTCGGTGGCGACCAGGTAATCGCGGGTGAACTTCAGGCTGCGCTCGTCGAAGGGCTCGCCGTGCTTCATGTGGCCGGGGATAATAACGTCGGCGTTCAGCGCGGCCAGCTTATCCAGCGCGTCGATCCACTTCCTGCGGCCATTGGCGCTGACTTCGCAGGTGAAGGGATGGGCATTGGAGAAGATCACGTCGGAGCCGATGATGGTCTTGATGGAGGGAACCCAGACGACGGTGTTGTACTGCAGATCGCCCCAGACCTGCGGGAACACGACGATCTCTTCGCCTTCCAGCATGATCTTATTGTCGGCGGGCAGGGGGGTCAGCTCGGTAAATCTGCGGCAGAGGTTGACCTTGCCGATGATGCTTTCCCAATGCTCGACCTTGTCGCCAAACTGCACGTTGATGGTGGGGATATCTTCTTCCATGGCGTAAACCACGCAGTCGGGGAAGGCTTCCTTCACATGGCCGATGCCGCAGTAATGGTCGGGATGGGCGTGGCTGGCGAAAACGGCCTTCAGGTTCAGGTTGCGCTCGCAGATCTCAGCGATGACGCGATAGATGTTGGAGCGGGTCCACTGGCAGTCGATGAGGACGGCGTCATGCTTGCCGAAGATCAGGGTGCTGACCACGTTGAAGCCGGCTTCGTCGGAAATCATCGCG
>JAZLHZ010000099.1:0-6840 GCA_045617085.1 Clostridia bacterium | reverse complement strand
ATCGAAGATGTTGCGGATGTTCTCCCACATGTTTTCGGCAAGGAACTCCTCATACGGACGCAGCGGCGCATACAGCCAGCGGACTTCCTTTCCCATCGGGCTTTCCGTGAGCCATGTGTCCGCTCCCCTGCGCAGATCCATGTCGGTCCTGATCTTCAGTGTTTCGACGAGCACCTTTCTGCCTTCGGGCTGCAGCCGATGATGGTCATCCATCTCGGAGCCCCGATAGAAAAGCCCCTGCCGCATGACCCGGCCGTCCTTCGTGACCCAGCCGCCCAGGTCCCGCACGTTGGTCAAGCCCTCGGCATGAATGAGCCGGGGCGCCGTGGCATCGGTATCAAAGCAGGAGATCGGCGACGAGCACACCGTATGCGCTTCGTTTTCCGCCGTCACCAGCCAGTAATACCGCTGGCCGATCAGCAGGTTTTCAACCTCCGCCTGTCCGTTGCTGCCGTCAAGAACGATCTCGTCTTCCCTGTCCATGCGGGTAAACAGATGCACCTTTTCCGTGCACCCTGTGGTGTCTTCGCTCTCCCATGCAAAATGAACCTTCAGCGGATAAGAGCGCTCGGTTCCGTCCAGTGCGGGAGAGCGCCAGTCCACCTCGTTCGTTTCGCCGCTGACCGGAACGCCGCTTCTCAGCTGCCGCTGTTCCTCCGGCAGCAGCTGTACGGTCTCCCCCTTTGCGGGGGTTATCAATTCGATTTTCATTTTTGTTCTCCCGTTTTCAATTCGATCAGTACGATCTCCGGCTTCACGTTGAACCGGAACGGCACCCGGCTGGAGCCGATGCCGGAGGATATGATCGTATGGAAACCGCATTTGTCCGTTGTTCCGTATACCGGCATCAAATAACCTTTTCTGCCCCGCTCAAAGCCGATGCTGTACGGAGTCAGTCCGAATACGTTGAACTGGCCGCCGTGGGTGTGCCCCGAAAGGGCAATATCCGGTTTCCTCGCAAATGCGTCCTTTTGCAGATACAGAAGCTGGGGATAATGGGACAGGACGATGCAGAGGTCTTTTTTTGCGGCGGAGGCAAATATGTTTTCGTACCGATCCGGTTTTTTTCGGTTCAGCACGTCCAAGCCGTAAATACAGATCTTTCCTTTTTCCATTTTCAGCACCGCAGCGCTCTTTTTCAGCATCGTCATGCCGTTCCTTTTCAGGAGTTTGGGCAGCGGCTCACCCTGATATCTCCAGTTCTCGATGTCGTTGTTCCCCGGCACGGCGAAGGCGCCCAGCGGTGCAGACAGACTTGCTGCAAAGGCGCACACATCCGGGATATATTCACTGCCCTCGTAAAAATCTCCGCCGGCAAGTATCAGATCCGGCTTCAGCTCGTTGATCTGCCGGGCCAGCTTTTCCGTCTGCCCGTGCGTAAAATACCGTGCCATGTGGATATCCGTCACGAACAGCAGTCTGAGGTTTTCAAAGCTTTTCTGCTCTTTTGACAGAATTACGGTTTCCTTCCGCACCAGCGCTTTTTCAAATTTCTTTCCGAAATAAAACATCATGATTCCGTATTCCCTGTTGCCGCCAGAACGAATTGCTTAACGATGCTGCGGCAGATGTCCATGCCGCCCTTCCTGCCCCGTACCGTGACGCAGGCGATGCCGCTCTCTATCAGCTTTTCCTTGAGCTCGATCACCCCTGCAAATCCGCCGGGCGCAGCGATCACCACGATATCATTCTGAGGCGAAAAATGATTCCGCTCGATCAGCTTGCTCACCGCCTTGGGCGCACTGCCGATGATCAGAAGCTTCGGGCCCGGAATACCGAGTCCCTTGTCCAGCGCCACCTCCGCACGGGTCGAATGCCACAGCGTCGCCAGCCGTTTTACGTCGTCGTCGTCGATGCAGCAGCACTGGTTGATATTTTCCATGCCGTCAAAAAGCATTTTCATTACAGCGGCGGTCATCGACGTGTCGCAGACCACGGTGCAGCCGTTTTTCAGAAGGTACATCAGTTTTTCATAGACAGAGGATGAAAAATATAAATTGCGTCGAAGCAACTTATCGCCGGTCTCCTCCTCGATCCGCTCCACCAGCGCCATCAGTGCCGCAGGCAGAGCCGAATTGGTCCTTTCTATGCGCATCGTGCGGACCTTTTCCATCCGCAGGGCGGCAGGCTTCAGCACTCTTTTTTTCCTCACTGCCGGTTCGCTTTCCTGTTTGTTTTTTTTATCGGAAAATTCATTTTCGGAGCCGATATACATTTTTTCACCCCTTTTTATCGATAAACTACTATAAATAGTGTTTTATCGTGCATGAATATACAAAATATGCACATAAGTATACCAGTATCCTGCATAATTGTCAATAACATGCTCCCATTATTTACCCCATCAATCTTATCATTTAACATGTTATTCACATTATTGTTTTGTCACTGCCGTTAATTGTTAGCACTCTTTATCGGTGAGTGCTAAAAAACTATTGACAAAGGCGGAGAACGGTGCTATAATTGAGAAAAAACGAAAACCCGAACCCTAAGGAGGCACTAATTCTATGTCAAACGGTACTATTTCCATCAATGCCCAGAACATCATGCCCGTCATCAAAAAGTGGCTGTATTCCGATAAGGACATCTTCCTGCGTGAGATCGTATCCAACGGCTGCGACGCCATCTCCAAGCACAAGCTCCTCGTCATGAAGGGCGAGGCTGCGGAAGAGACCGATTACCGTGTCACCGTGACCTGCGATGCCGAAAAGGGCACCCTCACCATCAGCGACAACGGCATCGGCATGACCGCAGACGAGATCGTGAAGTATATCTGCCAGGTCGCATTCTCCGGCGCCGAGGAGTTCCTCAAGCAGTACAAGCCCGAGGAGGGCGAGAACGGCGGCATCATCGGCCATTTCGGTCTGGGCTTCTATTCCGCCTTCATGGTCGCCGCCAAGGTCGAGATCGACACCAAGAGCTATAAGGACGAGCCCGCCGCCCACTGGGTCAGCGAGGACGGCATGAGCTATGAGATCACCGAATCCGGCCGCAGCGAGCGGGGCACCGACATCATCCTGTACCTCAACGACGAAGAAAAGGATTTCAGCAAGCTGAACAATGTCAAGGACGTACTGGACAAGTACTGCGCCTTCATGCCCGTGCCGATCTATGCCGATGAGATCAAGCCCCCCAAGGCAGAAGAAGAAGCCAAGGATGAGGAAAAGAAGGATGAGAAGGAGCCCGAAGCGCCCAAGCCCATCAACGAGACCGCTCCCCTGTGGCTGAAGCGCCCCACGGAGTGCACCGACGAGGAATACAAGGCCTTCTATTCCAAGGTGTTCCACGACTATGAGGAGCCGCTGTTCTGGATCCATCTGAACGCCGAGTTCCCCTTCAACCTCAAGGGCATCCTGTTCTTCCCCCGCATCCGCAATGAGTTCTCCGCCGGTGAAGGCCAGGTCAAGCTGTTCAGCAATCAGGTATTCGTCGCCGACAACATCAAGGAGATCATCCCCGAATTCCTGCTGCTGTTGAAGGGCGTTGTGGATTGCCCCGACCTGCCGCTGAACGTATCCCGTTCCTTCCTGCAGAATGACGGCTATGTCAAGAAGCTCTCCGCCTATATCACCCGCAAGGTGGCAGACCGCCTGACCGGCGAATTCAACACCAAGCGTGAGGAGTATCAGAAGTACTGGGACGACATCCATCCCTTCGTCAAGTACGGCTGCATGAAGGACGAGAAGTTCCACGAGCGTGTCAAGGACGTCATTCTGTTCAAGACCACCGAGGACGAGTATCTCACCCTCAAGGAGTACGGCGACCGCAACTTCAAGGATGACAAGAAGCTGATCTACTACTGCTCCGACGCCAAGAGGCAGGCACAGCTGGTCAAGCTCTACCGGGCACAGGAGACCGATGTGGTGGTCATGAACACCCTCATCGACAACAACTTCATGAGCTTTATGGAGTATTCCGGCGGCGAAGGCGTTACCTTCAAGCGTGTCGACGCAGATATGGAGGGCCTGACCGAGTCCGGCGCAGCCGATGAGGATACCCGCAAGAGCCTCGAAGAGAAGCTCAAAAAGCTGCTGAACGACACCACGCTTTCCGTCAAGCTGGAGAAGTTCAAGTCCGAAGAGCTGCCCGCCATGATCACCGTCGAGGAGCAGTCCCGCCGCTTCTCCGAAATGGCCAAGCAGTGGGGCAACGGCATGTCCATGCCCGAACAGCGCACGCTGATCCTCAACAGTGCGCATCCGCTGGTATCCTTCCTCAAGGACGCCGCTGACGAGGACGAGCTCTCCGGCATGGTCGCCAACCAGATCCTCGATCTGGCCGAGATGTCCCGCCAGTACCTCGAGCCCGAGCGCATGGTCGCCTTCATCGAAAGAAGCAACAAGCTGCTCACCATGCTCGCAAAGAAGTAATATGTATACGTATCCTCTCCGCATCCCGTCCGGAGAGGATATTTTTCAAAAACACGCACGGACGTGTTTTCCATGACCGAGATCTATTTCAGCTTCGACACCGAGGACTTTACCAGTGACCATGCCGCCGATGCGATCCTGTATCAGGCGAAGCTCCTCTCCTCCTACGGCATCCGGGGCAACTTCAATATCGTAGGATATCTGGCAAGGGAGCTCGTCCGCAACCGCCGCTTTGACGTGCTGGACGCTTTGAAGGAGCATACGATCTCCTTCCATTCCCTGCGCCATTCGTATCATCCCACCATCAACGAATACACCGACATCGACGACTTTGCCGCCGCACGGAAAGAGCTGCTGAAGCAGGAATGCGAGGGCATGGGCATGGTGCGTGCCGCCACGGGACTGGAGGACCGTTTCACTGCCGCCTGCCCGCCCGGCGACAGCTTCTCCTACGCCGCCATGTACACCTATGCGGAGTTGGGGATCCCGCTGTATGTGGGCAGTCTGTTCAACACGCCCGACGGCAGCAGCGTATACTACTGCAACCAGCTTCACACGAACTACGATTATCCCTTGGAGTACGTGCTCCTCGAAGCCGGGCACTATTCTCAGGAGGAATTCGTAGAGGAGCTGGCCGCAAAAAAGCGGGTCTTCCTCTATAACCACCCCAACAAAGCACTGTATGCGGATTTCTGGGATATACACAACTATTTCAGGGGAAACCTTCATCCGATGCACCAATGGGAGGAGGCCCGCAGGCGTCCCGTGACCGATGTGATGCTGTACTTCTCCCGTCTGACCTCGCTGATCGAAGCGCTGAAAAAGGACAGCCGCTTCCGCATCTGCAGCTGTGACGAGCTGGCAAAGAAGACGGATGCCGTACACACGGTCACAAAGGATATGCTGCCTCGGATCACCGCTCAATTAAAGGAGCGCTTCGCCTGCATCGATGCCCCCGTGTCGCTGTCCGTGGCGGACTGCTTCTTTGCGGCAAAGCACTTCCTGACCTCTGCAGAGCCCTATACGCCCGGCCTCGTACACGGTTTCCTGAAGGAGCCCGAAGGAACAAAGGAGCCCGTAACGCTCACAAAGGAGGAAGTGCTGCGCCTTGCCGCCTCCTGCACGCCCGATGCCTTCCTGCCGCCGTGTTTTGAGATGGGCGGCAAGGTCATCGGCCCTGCCGACCTGCTGTTCGCCATGCTCGATATCGCCTCCGGACAGAGTGAGGCAACAGTCCTTCCGAAGACGCAGCAGTGCGACATCTCCGAATATCCCGCTCTGGAAAAGATCGGGCTGAAAGGCTCGTGGATCCACTGCGATTCCTTTGAGGACAGATACCTCTCCGACCGCCTGCGGCTTCAGGCATGGACGATCCGTCACGAATGACATGATACACGATACTGCCCCGGCTGCCGGGGCAGTATCTGTTTACCGGACCGACACAGAATACTGCGCCAAAGCCGGACATCTTTGCCTTTACGGAATATTCATGCTGCCGTCGTACTCAATTCACAGCAAACGGTCAGCATCCGTACAGACCGCATCGGATCGCAGAATGTCACAACAAACACAATAATACTTAACACGTTCTGTCTTTTTTTTTTTTTTTGAAATAACATATGATATCGTCGATATATAAATTGATATTGAGGCATTCACCGGTTGACTGCCCATACGTCCTTTTATGTATTCACAGCCGTTTGCGGAGACTGCCGAAACCGGCATTTTGCGGGCGGCAAGTATTTACGGAAGGAGGCTAAGGATGTTGAATCATATGGGGAAGCGGGTTACCGCTTTGCTGCTGATCACGCTGCTTCTGTTTTCTGTTCAAAGTGTAGCAGGGTTGAGCGGAACAGCGGAGGCTGCTGTGACAGCGAAGCAAACAGTGACGCCCGCCCCTACGGCCTTTGTGCCGCCGCAGCGTGACCCGAATGCGGGGATATACCGCCCGCAGCCGACGCCTGAACCCAAGCCGTATGTGGTCTTTCCCGGCTGGGCAGAGATCACCATCGAGGCGGATTCGCTCGACGCATGGATGCCGTTCTACACCCCGGAAAAGAACGAAGGCTGGTATGACCTGACGTTTGAACTGTGGGCAGCGCTGCCCGAGGAAGCCATCGGGGAAGACACCGAAACGCAGCTTGTCGAAGTGACCGACAAGGAGACCGGCGAGACGCATGAGGTGCTGTACGCAAAGCTGTCCCAGAGCGGACTGGTTGCGGCAGGCTTGTATCTGCAGGAAGTAACGCTGCTGCAGACCGTTCCGGAAGGCAGCTACGATGCCTTTGTGCACATGCAGCCCTACTATGTAGAGAGCGGCATGCCGACCCCGAACAACGGCAGAATCGCAATTCTGCTGCATGCAATCACTTTTGACTGACCCTGCTGCAAATAACAAGGAGGAAAATAGTATGAAGAAGATCGTTATCCTGATGCTGGCTCTGATGCTGGCTCTGACCTCTGTTTCCGC
>JAZLHZ010000098.1:0-3751 GCA_045617085.1 Clostridia bacterium | reverse complement strand
GAGCAAACAGCTTTATCTGCATAGAGAAGGGTTTGCCGTTCAGCATACTTACCTTTTTCGCTGCCGCAGTAATCACCAGCTCGGTGCCATCCTCCAGCATATGCTTGTAGCTGTACTCATAGCTCCAGTTTTTCGTGAACTTGTCATACTGACACAATGGACTGTCATAGAATGGGTTCATATCAATGCACTGTTCCCGCTGCGTACGCTGTTCTGCCTCTTTTTGCCTTTTCTCATTCTCTTCCTGCATCATCTTTTCCGTTTCTTCATTCGATATATCCTGTGACAAATCCTTGTCATCTTCAAATGCATCATATTCCTCTTTCTCTTCGTCCGCAGACAAACCGACAAATTTCAGAATATTATTAAACAATGACATAATCATCCCTCCTTCTGTTCTATGACATTATACCATTATTGCGATTATATGTCAATATCCCTATTCTTAGGTTTCGCTTACGAATTAACTTGACAGTTTTAAGCATTCGTGATACAATTTACAAGGAACCAATAAAAGGAGGTATTGCGAATGAAAATTCTTGCCGTCGGATGCCATCCGGACGATCTTGAAATCGGCTGCTACGGCACACTTGCCAAATATATCAAACAGGGACATGAAGTAGCTGTCTGCCACGTTGCAAACGGAAATCTCGGTCATGCGGTAATCATGCCGGATGAACTTCGTCAGATCCGTTTCAATGAGGCAGAACAGGCTGCAAAGATTATCGGCGCCACCCATTACAGCATCGATACTAATGATCTCTATGTCACGCCGGATAATGATGTTCTGGTAAGCCGCCTTGCAAAAGTAGTTCGTGACGTTCAACCCGATGTCGTCATCACACATAACGACTATGACTATATGAACGATCACATGAATACATGTCAATCTGTATTCCGTGCGACATTTGCTGCCAGCTGCCAGCATTTTGACCTGAGCGATCCCACACCCGCTGCAGGCGTCTGCCCTATCTTCCACATGGATACTCTGGCCGGTGTCGGTTTCCTACCCACAGAATATGTAGATATCACCGATACAATTGAGCTTAAGCTGGAGGCTCTTTCCTGCCACAAGAGTCAAATCGTCTGGATGCTGGAACATGACGGTATCGACTTTGTTGATATGATCCGTACCTGCTCCAAGGTCCGCGGCTATCAGTGCGGTGCAACTTATGCCGAGGGCTTCCGTCTTGACAGGAACTATCTCAGAATGACTACCAAACGGCTGTTGCCATAATTTATAAAAGGAGTGAATCGATTATGGATATGCTTGATACCGTAAAAGGTTCGTATTTCAGCGAAATCCTTCCCGATGGCTGGGATATCGAAAAGATTAAGGAATGTGTTTCCAATCCTCCCGAGAGTGTTTTCGACCGTCAAAGCTTCTGGAACAAGGATTTTGCACCGGTAATGTGCACCAATCTGGAAGAATTCGGTGCTTACATGGGTCATGAAATTGCCATGCAGATCCGCAAGACCAAGGAAGAGGGCAGAAAGCTCATCCTGATACTGCCGGTGGGTCCCATGGGAATGTACAAGTGGGCTGTCTACTTCCTCAAGGAATGGAATATTGACTGCAAACATGTCTACGGCTTTAACATGGATGAGTGGGCAGATGCCGAAGGCAATACCCTGCCCGCCAGCGATCCCGCTGCATTCCAGAATGCTATGACCGAAGCCTTCTACGGTCCTCTGGGTGAGCTGACTGTTCCCGAGGATCAGCGTAATTTCGCAACGAAGGATAATCTGCCCAAGTATCCCGAGAAGATCGCCGCTCTGAAGGCAGAAGGCGCCAAGCAGGTACTGGTATACGGTATCGGCAGAATGTGTCATATTGCCTTCTGGGAGCCCCATTTTGCAAAGGAATACGATACTGTTGAAAAATGGAAAGCAGCTCCTTATCGTGTCGGTGCAAGACTGCATCCCTTCACGATCGAGCAGAATGCCATTACCTCTTTCCGTTCCAGCTGGCCCCTTATTCCCTGCTACGCCAACACCATCGGTCCCGCCATTATCTTCTCTTCCGATTACGCCATCGGCGGTGCAGACGGTGTGCTTTCCAGAGGAATGCAGTGGCAGGGCATGTCTTTCTGGATGACTCTGCGTCATGGTCCCGTTAAGCAGATCACTTCCAGCTGGATCCCCACCATGCCCGGCAAGCTGTTCTTCATGAGCGAACTGGCCGGCCCTCTCTGCCCCGATACCAACTGACCTATCATAAACAAAACAGAGGCTTCCGCAAAATGGAAGTCTCTGTTTTGTAATCAAACCTCAATAGTCATCGGGAATCGGAAGCATTCACCGGGACCTATATGCCGAATACATACCTTTTCCTCTATCTTACCGGTTGCTTCACAGCTGTCATCCACGCCAAACCAGGGTTCAATACAGACATACGGTGCACCCTTTTTTGACCATATTCCCAAACAAGGTGCACTGCCGAAAGATACTGTTACGTTTCTTCTGTCCCAACGTTTGAGAACAACCGTATCGGAACGCAAGCCCTTAAAAATCAAAGCATCGTTATCAAATACATCTTCGGTGACTGTCAGTTTATGATTTCTTATTGCCTTTTCGACGGGCGCACAGGTCAAGAGCTTTTCCTCGGTCAGCCGGTAGGCAAAAGCTTCCACATCATCCGGGAATAATATGCAGTCACCGATGCGGCAGTTAAGACCCGGATGAGCGCCGAGTGAGAAAAACATTTCCTTGTTTCCTTCATTTGTAATTCTGTGAATCACTTTCAGACTTTTCCCGATCAACCAGAATTTTATTTCCAGCGTGAAATCAAATGGATATATATCTGTATGTTCTCCGCTTTTCAATGTCATGACGACTGCATTTTCGTACTTCTCTTCGACGGTAAACTCGCTGTTTTTCGCAAATCCATGCTTCGGCATGTCATACGTCTTGCCCTCATAGACAAACCTGTCGTCTTTCAGTCTGCCAACAAAGGGAAACAGCAGCGGCGACCTGCCCTTCCATATATTGTCATCGCCCTGCCACAAGTATTCTGTCTGTTCTTTCTTGCCATAGACAGACTGCAGTTCTGCGCCTGATGTAGAGATATCGGCCTTCATGTATTCGTTTTCTATCGTAACGATCATAAGGATCCCTCCCAATTTGTATTACCCCATCATTATAAATCATATTATGACTGAAATCAAGGATTTACCTATTGCTTTTTTCTTTTTTTTCATGTATAATGAAGCAAAACAAATAAAGGAGTGAATTGCAATGCCTGTACGAATCATCAAACGAGAAGAGATGCTCGATTATTGGAGCATGCATTCCATCGCATTCCGTTATCCCTTTGATCCCGAAAAGCGTCTGAACGCTCTCAAAAACGATGAGGGAGAAAAAGAACGCATCATATACGGTAACTTTACCGAGGACAACAAGCTTACATCCGGCGTAATCTGCACTCCCTTTACCGCCAATCTCAACGGAAACACAGTCGGTCTTGTCGGCATCGGCGGCGTATCCACACTTCCCGAATATCGGCGCAACGGCGGCATCCGCAGCATCATGTCCAAGCTGCTCCATGACAGAAGAGAAGCCGGTGATGTTCTTTCCGGTCTGTACCCCTTCTCTCATGAATATTACCGTAAGTTCGGCTATGAGAATTCGCCGATGACATCTTCTTATGAATTCAAGCCGGATGCACTTACCTCTTATCGCAAACTGCTGTCTGCCAAAGTAGTACAGTACACCGCTGCCACACCCGATGATGAACTTCAGGCACTGGCAG
>JAZLHZ010000097.1:0-3123 GCA_045617085.1 Clostridia bacterium | reverse complement strand
AACTCGGCGGTCTCGAGGCGTTCCGGGGCGACATAAATGATCTTGTAGCGGCCTTCGGCGGCCCGGCGCAGGGCGAGGGAGATCTGGGACGGCGTGAGCGAGGTGTTTATGTATGCACCTGCCACGCCTGCTTCCTTCAGTGCGGCGACCTGATCCTTCATGAGGGCGATCAGCGGCGAGATCACGAGGGTGATGCCCTCCAGACACAGTGCCGGTACCTGATAACAGACGGACTTGCCTGCGCCGGTGGGCATGATGCCGACAACATCGCTGCCCTGCATCAGCGCCGTGATGAGCTGCTCCTGGGCAAAGCGGAAGGAGTCATGGCCGAAAACCTTTTTCAGTGCTTCGATCGGTTCCATATTTATTATACCAAGAATGATTTCAAAAACGGACGGCGCAGTTCGCAACCGTCCGAGATATTCTGTTTAGCAGGATTACTTGGTGCCGAAGATTCTGTCGCCGGCATCGCCCAGACCGGGAACGATGTAAGCGTTCTCGTTGAGGCGCTCATCCACAGCGGCGATATAGATGTCTACATCGGGATGTGCTTCCTGAACGGCCTTGATGCCTTCGGGAGCGCCGATGAGGCACATGAGGCGGATGTTGAAGCAGCCGCGATCCTTCAGGAACTGGATGGCTGCGATGGAGGAGCCGCCGGTAGCCAGCATGGGATCGACAACGATCAGCAGGCGCTCGGTGGAGTCGTTGGGCAGCTTGCAGTAGTATTCCACGGGCTTCTTGGTCTCGGGGTCACGGTACAGGCCGATGTGACCGACACGGGCGCCGGGAACGAGGCTGAGCATGCCGTCTACCATGCCCAAACCTGCACGAAGGATCGGAACGATGCCGAGCTTACGGCCGGCGATCTGCTTGCTGGTGCACTTGCAGATGGGGGTTTCGATCTCGATGTCTTCCAGAGGCAGGTCACGGGTGACTTCGTAACCCATCAGCATGGCGATCTCGCTGAGCAGCTGACGGAATTCCATGGAGCTGGTATCCTTCTGACGCATGATGGTAAGCTTGTGCTGGATAAGGGGATGATCGATCACATGAAGTGTACTCATTGTTTTGCCCTCCTGAATTTCTACATACTGTTTTGTATTATAACAGTATGGATTTGTATTTTCAACTGTGCGGGCGTTAATTTTGCTTTTGACCTGAAAAAAGAGGGATATGATAGAAGTTTTACTCATATTTAGCACTGTGATTATATATAAAACCACCGAACATGATAAAATTAAAGTGTATCATTATGGGTAGTCATGGAGGATTATAGATATGTTCAAACGTATTGCAGCACTGCTGCTGGTTCTTTGTCTGTTTATGACCGGGTTTGCTTTTGCCGAGAGTACGGATCCGACAGAGACGCCTGCGCCCGAAGCAAGCGTCGAACCCACTGCCACGCCCGAACCCACGATGTCTCCGGAAGAGGTGGCAAGGCTGTTTGAAGAGACCGATGAATCCATTTATGCAGAGCCCAAGGTCACCATCAACAAAGACGACATCGCCGTAAACGAGGAACTGGACAAGACCTGGAGAAACATCCTGCTGCTGGGCAGTGATGCACGTCCCGAATCCGGCAGAGGCCGCACCGATGCCATGCTGATCCTGTCCTTCAACGAGCGTACCTATGAGGTCAAGCTCACTTCCCTGATGCGGGACATCTGGACCCCCATGTACGGCAGAGAGCCCCAAAAGCTGAGTGCAGCCCACGTATTCGGCGGCGCTGAGCTGACCATCCGCACGATCAACGAGGACTTCGGCATGAATATCGAGGACTATGTGCTGATCAATATGGAAGGCTTTGAGCATGTCATCGAGCTGATGGGCGGCGTCAATATGGATATTACCGAGGCCGAGATGCAGTACATCAACGAGAGCTATAATTCCCAGGAAGAGCTGATCAGCGAGAAGCTGACCGAGTTCGGCGAGAGCACCCTGTTGAACGGCGAACAGGCATTGGCATATGTGCGGCTGAGGAAGCTGGACAATGACTGGGAGCGCACCGCCAGACAGAGGAAGCTGATCATTGCTGTGGTGCAGAAGGCGATCAAGCTGGGCGGCAGCGAGCTGATGAGCTTTATCAACGCCTGCATGGGTTATACCGAGACCAGCCTTGAGTTTACCGAGGTGCTGCAGCTGGCGGCCATCGGACTTCAGGCAGATGTGGAAAACATCGAGCAGCTGCGCCTGCCTGCCGACGGAACCTATACCAGCGGCGTGATGGAGGAGAACAAACTGTGGGTCATGAACCCCGACTTCAAGAAGAATGCCGAGCTTCTGTATGACTTCATTTACGCCGAATAAGCATGTGTTAAATATTGCCGAGTGCGAAAAAAGCAAAAAAAACTACATGAAAGCATTACACTGAGGTTGTATCATAGAAGAGCAAATTCAGATATCCGGAAGAGGTAATATATTATGAAAACAGTTAATATAAGGCTTACCCTGGCAGAGAACGTAAAGACCTTCGTCAATATCGTGAGCCGCTATTCCTATGACGTTGATCTGAGAGCAGGCCGCCATGTGGTCGATGCAAAGTCGATCCTCGGTATCTTCAGCCTTGATCTTTCACAGCCCATTGCCGTTGAGGTGTACAACGAGGACTGCGAAGACTTCATGAAGGAGATCAAGCCCTTCATCGTTGACTGATCGTTTTTATTGATCGGGACTGCATGGTCATGCGGTTCCGATTCTTATTATGTATTCAGGTTTTGCAAAAGGAGAGAATATATGAAAAAGCTGATCGTTTTTTTGCTGGTGCTGTGCCTGTTCTGTATGCCGCTTGCGTGTGCAGAAGATGCCGAAGAGGTAATTATGGCGCCGGAGATCCTCGTCTATGACGGAGAGGGCAATGAGGTATTGTTCAGTGAGGCGCGGGAAAAATGCGCAGTGCTCAATTTCTGGGCGACCTGGTGCGGCTCCTGCAAGGGCGAGCTTCCCTTCTTTGAGGAGATGTACAAAAAGTACGGAGAAGACGTGCAGTTTTTCATGATCGATCTGACCGACGGCAGCCGGGACACCGTGGAGAGTGTCAAGGCGTACATCGAGGAAAACGGTTATACCTTCCCCGTGTACTACGATTCGGAAGGCATCGCATCGTATGTCTACGGCATATCC
>JAZLHZ010000096.1:0-5849 GCA_045617085.1 Clostridia bacterium | reverse complement strand
GGGTGCACTGATAGTTGCAGGTGTTGCAAACACCAGTAGACGGATTGTAGCTGTGCTTGCAGGTCATGCCGCAGATGGTGCACAAGCCGTCAGCCTTGGTCTTGTCAAAGGTATGCGGATCGCAGACAAAGTTGCACATATAGCATTCGTTACCGCCGTTGAAGTAATGCTTCCGCTTTTCTTCATGACCGCAGAAAACGCAGATGTCGATATGGTGCTGTGCATCGAGCTCCCTGGCATCATGAGCGCCCCCGTGCATGCACACATGGTCGCAGTCTTGGCAAACGCAGTTTTCGTAGTTATGCTTCTCAGTGCTGACTATGCAGCCGCAGTTGATGCAGTAGTAGGCATGTTCCTTCGAATCGCTTTCGCTGGTGTAGTCGTCAATAAGCTGACCAATCTCCGTAATTGTATGCGCGCACACATGGCCGCACAGAATACAGGTATCGCCGATATGCTCGGTAGAGCCTTCATACACGTGTTCTTCGTACCAGTTATTCAAACAATCGGGGCAGCTCACTGCATGCTTGACATCGACATTCTCATCAGCCGCAGCAAGCTCTGCGCAGGTTGCATTTTCGTGCAGGCATTCTATTTCCATAGCAAATGCACCGCACATGCAGGTGATACACAGCACTGCCGCCATCAGCAGTGCCACAAGACGTTTCTTTGACATAGGGATATCCTCCTCAGTATAATATTCCGCTGTATTGTACCACTTTATCTAATTTGTGTCATTAAGAAACTGTTATAAAGATATGGAAAAGTCGGGACATTTCGTCCCGACTTTCATTAAGTCAATATATATTTCAGCAGAAGGTGAGCAGAGCCAGCAGGCACAGTACAACGGTGACGCTGCGGTACATCATGACGATGTTGGTCTCCGCCATGCCGCCCAGCTCGAAGTGGTGATGCAGCGGCGCCATGCGGAAAATGCGTCTTCCTGCGCCGTACTTCTTCTTGGTGATCTTGAACCAGCCGACCTGAATGATATCGGACAGCGAGCTCACCAGCATGGCCAGTGCGACCAGCGGCAGCAGCAGCGACGTGCGGGTGACCATCGTCAAGCCGACCAGTGCGCCGCCGATGATGAAGGAGCCGGTATCGCCCATGAACACCTTGGCGGGGTGGGTATTGAAGTTGAGGAACGCCATGACTGCTCCGGCTGCTGCGCCGCAGAACAGGGTGAGCTTCATATCGCCGTCACCGAGCAGCAGGCACACAGCGCCCATCGTGATAAAGTCGATAAAGGAGCAGCCGCCCAGCAGACCGTCCACGCCGTCCAGCAGGTTGGCGCTGTTGACGGTACCCACCAGCACGAACACCATGACGGGAATGTATACCCAGCCGATGTTCCACAGGTATCCGGTGAAGGGCACCACCAGTCCGCTGCCGATGCCCTCGGTGAAGTATGCCCACACGGACAGCACCAAAGACAATACGAACTGCGGCACGATCTTCTGCATCGGGGTCAGGCCGAGCGAGCGCTTCTTGCTGACCTTGATATAGTCGTCCAAAAATCCGATCAGTCCGAAGCCGACGGTGGAGATCAGCACCATGACGACCTTCACGCTGATCTGGCCGAACAGGAAGCCGACAAGAGACACCAGCACCATCGGCACGGCAAATATGATGCCGCCCATGGTAGGAGTGCCCTGCTTGACCTTATGCGCTTCGGGACCCAGATCGTAGATCGTCTGGCCGAACTTCAGCTTGATCAGCATCGGAATGACCTTCGGTCCCAGCAGAATTCCTATAATGAATGCGGCAATCAAGCCCCATATAAACGCCTGCATGAAATATGCCTCCCGGATATTCCCCTTCTCAGTACAGCTCTGCCAGAATCTCCGACACAACGACCTTCTCGTCGAAGGGGTACTTCTTTCCCATTATTTCCTGATATGTCTCATGACCCTTGCCCGCCAGCAGAACGATGTCGTCCTTCCTCGCCATCTGCATGGCTGCCTTGATGGCTTCCCGGCGGTTTTCGATGACGGTATACTCGCCTTCGGTCTGCTTTATGCCCTCTTCGACAGCCTTCAGGATCTCAAACGGGTCTTCGCTTCTGGGGTTGTCACTGGTGAGGATGCTGTAATCGGCCAGCCGTCCGCCGATCTCGCCCATGATCGGGCGCTTCTCCCGGTCTCTGTCGCCGCCGCAGCCGAACACGGCGATCACACGGCCCTTGGCGTCTGCCTTGAGGTTGTTCAATACGTTCTCCAGTGCGTCCGGAGAATGAGCATAGTCCAGTATCACGCTGTATACCGTGCCGGTATTCAGCCGTTCCATTCTGCCGGGCACGCTTTCCATGCTCTCCAGACCTGCCTTGATGGCCTCCATCGGCACACCGATGGCGTCACACACCGCCGCCGCCGTCAGCGCATTGTATACGTTGAACATGCCTGCAAGACGGATCTCCACATCGAAGCGGTATCTCCTGTGGAAATGGATGCTGAAGCTGTAGCCGTTGTTGACCGGCGTAGCGTCTCTTGCATAGATGTCCATCGGCTTGCGGATGGCAAAGCCCTGTGTCGGGATCTGGGCCTTTTCCATAGCCGGACCGACCCGCATGTCGTCGGCGTTGTAAACCGCCTTTTTGCACACGCCGGGACGGAACAAAAGCATTTTCGCCGCCAGATAGTTGTCGAAATCGCCGAACATGTCAAAATGATCCTGTGACAGATTCGTGAATGCGCCCACGTCAAAACACACGCCCTCGAGCCGTTTCAGTGCCAGTGCATGGGCCGACACCTCCATGACCACATGGGTCACGCCGCTGTCCGCCATCTGACGCAGCAGCGCCTGAAACTCGGGAGCTTCGGGCGTAGTGAATTTGGAGGGAATGACCTCATCGCCGATCATCGAGCAGACGGTGCCGATAAGGCCCACCTTATAACCCGCCTTCTGAAGGATGGAGCGGATCAGATAGGTAGTCGTGGTCTTGCCCTTGGTGCCGGTGATGCCGATCAGGGTCAGTTCCTTAGCGGGGTTGCCGTAGAACATTGCCGAAATATACGAAAGATACTCCCTCGCATCCTTTACCAGCAGCTGAGGGATATCGATATCCAGTTTGCGCTCCACCACAAGACCCATAGCGCCCTTGTTGACCGCATCCTGTGCAAATTCGTGGCCGTCCCGCTTCAGGCCCGGCACACAGAAAAACAGCACGCCGTCCGCCGCCGTGCGGGAATTCATGCAAATGCCCTTGATCTCCGTACTGCCGTCACCGTACAGCACGGCATCGGGAAAGGCATTCTTGACGTCATTCAGATTCATATTGTCCTCCGGTCGGCGCTGTTATTCGCCGATTTGAGCGGATTGATCTTCGGTCGGATTTCCGATGTCAAAATCGATGGTGATCTCCTCGTCTGCGGGAAGCTCTTCGATTGGAAGCTCTTCTATCGGAAGCTCTTCTATCGGAAGCTCCTCTATCGGAAGCTCTTCGATCGCCGCAACGGTCTCCTCCGGCATTTCTTCGATTGAAAACTCATTTTCAACTGCCGTGACCGTCTCTATCGCCACGCCGTAGAATTCCGTCATGTCGACATGCGTGATCTCGTCTTCCGTCGCCTTGTGCATGTTGTAGTCCAGCACCGCCATGTTGAGGATGTTCGCCTCATCACGGTTGTTGAAGAGCTGGTTGTTCAATGCCTGCCTGTGGCGGGTAAGCTCGGAGATGTTGCCCTGTACCTTGTCGATCTCGCCGTTGAGACCGGTCACGCCGGAAATCACCAAAACAGTCACGATCACAAACACCAGACCGAAAAAGATAAGTCCGATATTCACAAGCATATCGATCGGGGAAACAACCACCTTGCGGGCAGTCCTGTGCGTTGTCTTGACACCCTGCATGGTCGGTTCCCCCCTTTCGTATCTTTCTTATGTTATCGACCGTGCTGTTCAGTTCTCTGACTTCGCTTCTTTATTACTATCCCTATTATTATCCTTATTATAATAGGCACCCTTGACGTACTTGGCGAGGCTGTTGGCCTTCAGCTTGGTCTCTGCCAGATCCTTAAGATACGAGGTCTCGCTCCATACCTCAAAGTGGTCCACCATGCCGACAAAGCGGATGTTCTTGTCGCTCTCCAGCGAAAGCATCTGGCGCAGTGTCACAGGAAGCATCATTCTGCCTGCGCTGTCCAGCGTGTTGTTGGAGAAGGAATTGCCGATGATGAGGCGGACGTAGTCGGTGGCGTCTTCGTCCATTTCGGGGATCTGCATCAGGCTCTGCAGCCGCTCGTTCCACTTTGCCTTGGGATAGACTACCATGGCGTTGAGCTTGCTGTTGAGGCCGATGGTGAAGCCGTCCGTCAGTGCGTCACGGTACTCGGAGGGTATGGTGACTCTGCCCTTGGCATCGATGGCATGCGAATAATTGCCGTCGAAGAAAACGATCTTGCTCTCTTCTGCCATGACAGACACCACCTTCCCTATTTTTATACTGCATCATTATAGCACATCTTTCGGGTGATGTCAACACCTTCTTCCAGTTTTTTCCAGAATCCCTGTTGAAATTGGGACAAAATCGGGAACAAAAAAAGAAGACGAGTCCCCCCGTCTTCTTGTATGGGAAGTGTTTGTCATGCGATAATGTTGATCTTCGTGCCGTTGGGCGTTTTTTTGACCTCGATCTGCTTTTCGATGCGGTCCTTCAGCTCCGGTACATGCGAGATCACGCCGATCAGGCGGTTGCCTTCCGCCAGATTGTTGAGCAGCTCCAGCGCATTGGCAAGCGCATTCTCGTCCAGCGTGCCGAAGCCCTCATCGATGAACATCGCATCGATGCGGACGCCGCCGCTCATGCTCTGAAGCGCATCGGAAAGTCCCAGCGCCAGCGCCAGCGACGCCATGAACGATTCGCCGCCGCTCAGTGTGGAAACGTCACGCCACTGCCCGGTGCTCTTGTCCAGCACCTCCATGTCGAGGCCGATCTGTTTCTGCTTGCCGTTGCCTGCGGTCTTGCAGCGCAGCAGGAACATGCCGCCGGTCAGCACCTTCAACCGGATATTGGCACAGTCCAGCACCCTGCGGAAGTAGTACTGCTGAACGTAGGTCTCGAAGGACAGCTTCTCGTCGCCGCTCTTCTGACCGGAGATCACGTTATATACCTCGTTGACGGCAGTCAGCCGGGGCAGTATCGCACTGCGCTTTTCCATCGCCTTTTCGATCTTCTTCTTCAGCTCGATGTGCCTGTCCAGAAGACCCGACGCCTCGGTCTTTTTGTTCCCGGCATCCCGGGCGACATTGGCAGTATCATTCTTTTCGGCCTCTATCGCCTCTAAGGCCGTGCGCTGCTTGTCCTTGACCTTGTCTTTGTAAATGGCCACCGACTTTTCCGCTTCGGCCAGCTGCTTTTCAAATTCCCGGATGTGCTGCTCGATCTTCTGTATCTGCGCATCGGCCAGTTTTGCCGCCTGATAGGCCGCTTCGTCGGCAAACTGCCCTTCGGTGATCGCCGCCGCATAGGCTTTTTCGGCAGCTTTCAGCCGTTTTTCGGTCTCCGTCAGCGTTGCTTTTCCGGTTTTCAGCTCGGCTTCCGCTGCCGACTGCTCCTGTTTGAGTTTGGCCAGAACCTTATCCGCCTCGTCATATCTTTTCTGGAGTCCTTCGGCTTCCTTCCGAAGCCGGAAGGCTTTGATCCTCAGCTCGTCCTCGGTGGCGTTTTCGCCGATCTTTCGGGCAATCAGCTCGCTCTTGTCCTCTTCCAGCCGATCCTGATACTGCTTTTGATTGGTCTCGGAGGCTGCATAGTCATTGGCTGCCTTGTTTTTCGCCTCTTCCAGCCGCTTCAGCTCCTCTTCGGTAACAGCCGATTCGGACAATCGGGCAGGCTTGGGATGTTCAAG
>JAZLHZ010000095.1:0-17017 GCA_045617085.1 Clostridia bacterium | reverse complement strand
AGGAAGATCTCATGGCAATCAAGCTGACATTCGGAGAACCTCACATCATTTCACAGGGACCCACCTACAAGGAAGCCGGCTGGGGAACGCATCAGTTCCCGTCGATCCGCCGCATGCCCGACGGACGCCTCGTTTGCGGTTATCATGTCGTCAATGACACCACCGAGGATTACGGCAAGGAAAAGGGCTGGGCGGTATCTTCCGACAACGGTCTGACCTGGCAGGATGTTCCCGCAGAAGAGCTGCCGGCGATCAAGTCAAAGAGCGGCACCCGTCTTCCTTCCGGCCGGTATCTGCGCTATGTCATGCCCAAGCCTTTCCCCATTGATGATGAGCTCTATGCAAAGCTGAAGGCGAAAGTCGGCCGCCGCCGCAATGCCATCGCCATTGAGGATATCCCCGATCTGTTCCCCAAGAGCTGGCTCTTCTATCTTTCCGACGAAAACTCCGCCGAGGAAGAAGAATTCTACTGCGACCTCGACTACCCCGGAATGACCACCGGTCTGACGACAGGTGCCATCATCCGCCCCTGTCCCTTCGGCTCCATGAAGGTCGCCCCGGACGGAACGCTGTGGATCGCCCGTTATGCCAACGGCAGAAATCCCTATAACATGGGCTTCACCAGCTATTATGCCTGCTACTATTTCCAGTCCGCAGATGAAGGACGCTCCTGGAAGCTCAAGAGCTGGATCCCCTATCTTCCCGATACCGAGGAGTTCCCGGATGCTTTCGTTTCCGAAGGCTTCTGTGAGCCCGACATCGAGTGGATGCCCGACGGCAGCATGATCACCGTCATGCGCACCGACAGCTTCACGCCCAGCTATATCGCCCGTTCCACCGACGGCGGTCTTACCTGGAGCAAGCCCAAGAAGTTCGATACCTGCGGTGTGCTGCCCCAGCTGCTGCATCTCAAATGCGGCGTAACGCTGTGCAGCTACGGCCGTCCCGCCATGCGTGTGCGTGCCACCGCCGACAGAAGCGGCATGGCCTGGGAAGAGCCCTATGAGCTGAAGCCCTGGCTGTTCGGCAGACAGGAAAGCTGGGAGCAGAGCTGCTATTATACCGAGCTGCTGGCTTTGGATGATCACACCGCACTGATGGTCTATTCCGATTTCTATGTCCCCGATGCCAACGGCGTAGAGCGCAAATCCATCATGTGCCGCACGATCACTGTCGAGAAGTAATACGGAGGCAGATCGCAAATGAAATGGACCGGCTTCGATGCCCTGTCCAAGGGCACCTTCGGAAACGGCGGACAAAACATCTATGTATCCAAAAAAGGTATCTTACAGCGTATCTGGCGGTTCGACACCACAAACAAGGGATATATTGATCTGCTGATCGCCAACAGCCACGATTTCAACGAACATCCCAGACTTCATATTATCCACGATCCTGCAGGAAATGCCTCCCTTCAGGAAGTATTCACGCAGGGTGCACAGGGCGCCGCCGTGGCGGACATTGCCGGAAACGGCTATGACTCTCTCGCCATCGGCGTCTGCCACGACGGTCATCATACCGATCTGGCATCGTATGTCTATTTCGGCGGGCCCGACGGCATCACCGAAAACCGGAAAATCGACCTGGCTGCTCCTGCCTGCAACGGCGTCGCCGCAGGTGATTTCGACAACGACGGCATGGTCGAACTGGCATATCTGGTAGCCGATGCAAAAGAAGCCTCCTCACCCTTCCGCTTCAATGAGCGGCTGCGCATTTATCATCGGCGGGATCTGGGCTTCGCCATCAATGATTTCACCGAGCTGCCTCTGAACCTTTCCTTTATTACTGCGGGCGACATCAACGGCGACGGCTATTGCGATCTGTTCTGCCGCACGGAAAAAGGCGAATGGTTCATCCTGTGGGGCAGCAAAAACGGATTGAGTGCCGAAAACCGCACGGATGTCGGCGAACCCACAGACGATTCCCGATTTAACGTCATGCCCAATGGCGGCGGAAACGTCCGTTATATGGAGGCTGCCCGTCCGAAGATCCTTGATTTCAACGGAAAGACCTATGTCGCCTACTGCACGAAGGACAGTCTGCATCTGATCCACTATACCGGTACCGCAGCCGATGAGGACATCGTGATCAACGTTCCGAACGTGATCTGCGCCGCATCGGGTAAAATTGAGGGCAGCGACAAGACCGACCTCGTCCTGCTCACCGTGGACGGAACGGACCAGAAAGCGCTCGTCTTCTACGGAAGCAAAGGATATGCATCACCTGTGGCAATCTTTCCGGTACTCACGCCCAGAGATGTGCTCATTCACGATTTCAGCGGCAACGGCTACGGAGACATCGCCATTGCACAGGGACGTGACGCCTGCAAGTTCACCACCGAATCCCTGTTGTTCCTCACCGACAAAAACGGGATCTGTCCGGAACCGAAACGCTTTACCACCCACAATGCGGTTCAGGTCATGGCAGCTGATTTTGACGGCAGCGGAAAACCCCAGCTTGTTTTCGTAAACCAGCAGCAGAGCAGCACCTACGGTCATGTGCCCGTATATGTCTATCTCGGCGGGGAAGACGGTTACCGCCCGGATCGGCGCTATGAATTCACCGGACATTCCGCCGGAAGCATGATCGCCGCCGACTTCAACGATGACGGTCTTCCCGACATTCTCCTGCTCAACAATGCCGAAGATCAACCGCAGCTTGATCCGCCTTCCTCGCTCTTCTGGGGAAGCACCAAAGGCTTTGATGAGACGAACCATACCGATATCCCGACCCATCTCAGCTGGGGCGGACATGTGGGTGATCTCAATAAGGACGGATATCTCGATATCATCGCCTGCGGCGGCAATACGGTACGCATCCTGTGGGGCGGCCCGGACGGCTATTCCGAAGCCAACATGACGGAGATCGAGATCGCACCGAAAGGAGAAGCCTGCGGCGTTCTCTGGCCCGCCATCGGCGACCTCAATGGCAACGGATGGCTGGATATCGTCGTTCCGGTCAGCTGGAAGCCGTACAGCATCATCCTGTGGGGCGGCCCCGACGGCTATTCTCTCGAAAGATCGACAAAGCTTCCGATAGAAAATGCACTTACCGTGCGTATTGCCGATCTGAACAAGGACGGCTATCCCGAGCTGGTATTCGGTTCCCGTGCCAGCTACTTCCGTAACTACTATCAGGAAGGTACCGTCACCATATTCTGGGGAAGCAAGGACGGCTACAGCGGATTTGACTGCTGTGTCCTCCCCTCCTATCAGAGCAACTGTATCACGATCGCCGACTTTAACAACGACGGATGGCTGGATATCTTTGCCTCGTCCTACTTCAATAAAAAGGAACGGGATATCAACTCCTTCATCTATTGGAATGACAAAGGACATTTCTCTCTGGCCAATCGCAAACGCATGTATTCCCATTCTTCATCCGCTGCGCTCGCCGGTGACTTCAACGAAGACGGATACGTCGATCTTTGCCTGACAAATCACCGGGCATTCGGCAATCACCGTACCGAGTCGGCCATCTGGTGGAACGGCCCCGACGGCTTCAAGGAAGAAAACCGTACTTGGCTGCCGACCATCGGACCGCATGACATGGTCGCCAACGACATCGGCAATGTCATGGACAGAAGTATGGAGGAAACCTATATTACACCCGTCGACTATGTGGATGGCGGCATCCGAAGCATAGACTGGGAAGGCATTCTTCCGAAAAAAACATGGGTCAATGCACAAATTGCCACCGCCGATTCGCCGGAAGCCCTCGCCACTGCCGAATTCATCGGTGCCGACGGAACAGGCAGCACCCGTCTTGAGAAGGGCAGCTTACCGAACGGCATCGTCCATGGCGCCTATTTCAAGATCAAACTCTTCCTCGGCGCAGTCAACAGCGGCAACACTCCGAGGATCGTATCAATATCTGCCGAATAATCATCACCCACACAAAACGGGACTGTTGCAGAACACAAGATACTGCAACAGCCCCGTTTTGATTATAAATAAAACTATCAATAAAATTGACTAACGACGAAACATGATATAGTGGTTCATGTGTGATTCTTCTTTTCTTCGCAGTTTTCTTGAATCCATTCAAATAGTGATAAACTCATCCTGTATCTGTGAATACTCAGCGATAATATGCCTTAACTGCCGATCCGGTATCGTCGTGCTTTTCGGTATTTCTATCGTTCTCTCATCATTCACGATAAGTGCATACCTGCAATCTGTCTCTTTGCAGACGGAATCGCATGACTGATCCTGCCAAATAAACGTACATCATCCCCGAGATTGTTTCTCAATGAAATATAATAATCGTTACCGTCATCACAAACAAGTTTGACACACAAATGTATCCTGTATGCTTGTTTCTGTGCATTTCCCGGATTGAGCATATTCACAAAATCCAAATGCTCTTTTAAATATCCTTCCTTGATATAACAGCATACGATATCCATTAGACACTCCATATACAAAAACCGGGAGAAAGCTGTCCGCCTTAACCCAGTCTTTAATCTCTTCGTTTTTTGTTTGCCGCCCCCCCCCCGACAAACGCCCCCAAGAAAGCTACCGCTTTCGGTATTATTGTTGTATTTTTCGGAACAACCTGTCAAGTCCTGACCAACATTTTACAGATTGAAGTACTTCTTCTGCAGCTCGGGCAGGTCGTTTTTGATCAGCTCGATCTTCTTTGCCGCAGACTCGTCGCCGTTCATGTACTCCTTCATGAAATGACCCTCAATGGCGCAAAGCCTGTCATGCAGCGGATAGTATTCGTCCATCAGGAAGCGGACATACTTTGCCAGCCGCAGATCGCCCACCAGACGGTATTCCCTGCTGATGGTATCCACGGCGATGCTGTACTTATCTTTTATGGCCTCGATCAGTGACTTGCGCTCGTTCTCTTTGGCAAAGACCACGGTCTCGCAGATGAAGCCGTTGCGGTTGTGCTCGGTGGAACCGTGGGTATCGGTGCTGCCGACGATGGGCAGATCGTTGCCCTTGGCCTTCTGCTCATAGTACAAGATCGTCTGGAAGCCGTTCTGCTCGTAATAGCTCTCGCCGCCCAGTACCTCAAAGGCGTCAAAGGGATGCTCGGTCATCATCACATCCAGCAGCTTTTCGGGGATGTGGTAGCCGTGGCGCTGCTTCCAGTAGGGATGGGCAAATATGCCCAAGCCGTCCGCCTCACGGATCCTGTCGAACACCCAGCGGCACACCGCATAGCTGATGCTCTCGCTCTCGGCATCGAGGGGCTTGTCGGCGGCCATTCTCTTTATCATTTCCTCATAGGCTTCCTTCGTCATCACCTCGGGACAACCCTCGCCGAGAGATCGCCACTCCTCGCTGTCTCCGGCCTTTTCGGTATTCGCATTTCCCTCCACGAGGGCGTTCACGCTGAACTTGCCGCCGAAATTCACGATATGTACATCCGTCATCGGGCTGTGCACCTCTTCTCCGGGCACGATGCAGAAGCTTGTCGGGATCTTGCTGAACGCCTCTATGGCCAGCAGTGACGGATAATACCTTCTGTGGTCGGAGACCGTCATGAAGTCGTAGCCATAGCTGCGGTAGTGAGAACAGACCAGATCATAGGACTCGCCGCCGTCGGAAAGATTGGTATGCACATGCAGGTCGCCCTTGTAGGGGTAGCGGCCCTTCATGTCCTCGTTCAGCGCATAGACCGACAGCTTGACGGTGACCTGCTGACCCTTGTGGTTCGTTCCCTCCACGTATACCATGTACTCCATCTCCTCGGGGAACACATGCGTAAACCTCAGCTCGCCGTTCTTTTCGACCTTCAGCAGCATTTCCCGGCTTCCGTTCCACTCGGGATAGTACTCGGGTCTGCCGTTCTCGGTGGGATAGACCGTCACCTTGAACTCCTTGCCCGCCTCAAAACCGTTCATGGCGCCCAGCCAGCGGATGGTGATCTCCTGCTCCACACCCTTGAGGAATACCTTGGGATAAATGTCATACACATACAGTTCCTGACGCATGGTTTCGTCCTCCTGTTTGATTATTCTTCGGTTTCATAATAACACGACTTGGGACAGCCGTCCGGAAACATCGTCTGTTTCACATTGCCCCTGCAATCAAGCGCCTGTTTCAGAAATGCGATGTCCCGCACCATTTTCTCCGGCGTATTGCCCCGGCCGACCAGCTTCAGATGCGTGATCCCCGCCTTTTCCAGCGCCCCCACCGCACAGATGCCGCAGCCGCCTGCACCGATGCCTTCCCGGGGACGACTGCCTTCGGGCACAAGGATGTCCGTCCTTTCGTCCACACCGCCGACGATAAACGGCAGCCTGCATATCGCCGGAAGCTCGTCACAGTGGAGCGAATTGCACAGCGCTCCGGTATAATGGCACCGCTCGTTCAGCATAAATGCCTCATACTCGATGTCCGGCATCGCTTCCCGGCATTGCTCCATCTCCGGGATCGTGACCTTTCGGTGGTAGATCAGTCTTGTCACATGAAACCGTTTCAGGAATTCCAGCGACTTTCGGCTGAATTCTCCCCATTCACCGCTGACGTGGATACGGCAGCCTTCGGGCATATGCAGCATCAGCATGGGATCGGCCATGATAAACCGGTCGATACCCATGTCCGCCAGCTCCTTCATCATGTTCACGATATGCGGCACATGCTCCGGCGCATAGCAGGTGGAATTGAACGTCACCGCCACGGGTATATTATCCGCCCGGGAGCATTTCGCCAGCAGCCGCATATCCGCCATGGATGCGATCTGCACCGGGTACATCAATACCTCTCTTCGGTTCAGCGGCACCGAAACACCGTATTTTTCCAGCCAGTCATACGGCATCACGCCGCAGAACAGCTCGTCTGCGCCCGCCTGCACATAGGCATCGTAATCCCTCAGGGAACCCAATCCCGCAACGATCTTCATAACAGCTCCATCACCAACCGATCAACGCCCTGCCTGAGCCACGCATCGAGTGCCGCCTTTTCCGTCAGAATATCCCTGTCCAGCCCGAACAGCGCATTGTATCTGCCTGTGATGCCGAGTCCCTCCGGATACAGCATCGCACGATGCAGGCAAGCCTTTTTGCAGCTGTCATTCTGCCTCGGCAGTCCCGGGTCTGTCCCCTCGCAGTACGATGCCAGCGGACAAGCATGGGAGGTATTCGTCAGATAATACGGCAAATGCAGACTGCATTTCTCTTTCGGCAGCTTTACGGGATAACCGCAGGACTCATATTCAAAACGGCATATGCCCATTCTTTTGAGCATTTCCCGATAAGCATCGTCATTGAGGCTGTTTCCCGAAAAGGCTCCGGTATCAAAGGCGGTATACTTCATTCTCGGGTCCTTACGGCGGCGGTTCATCTGTACTCCCAGCAGCAGCTCGTTTTTGCAGCCCGAAAGCCGCAGCAGCGTGCCGAGGTCGTTGACCTCGATCTCGCAGTCTTCCGGAATCTGCGCCAGCACCTTTTCCAGCCATGCCGACCGGTTCTCCCGGATCGGCGGCAGCACTATGGTACAGTACAGACCTTCCCTCCTGCATTTGTCCGTCAGTTCCCGTACATTATCCGGAAACAGCTCCGGACAGCAGCGGGAACCGATATACAGCCGCTGTGCCTTTCCGAAAACAGGCAGAAAGCTGCGTTTGAAAAAATCCTCCGCAAACACATCTATAGGCAGCTGCAAAAACCTTCGGTATGCCGCATCATTGTCGAGGCTCAGCGCAAGCTCGATATTCTCCGGCACGGAAAAGCTCCCGATCCCGGAAAAACGATGCTTTTTCTGCGCCGACAGCGTTTCCTCTTCCGTCTCCGCATAGGGACAGCCGGTCAGCTCATGCGCCGCCCATTCCTCATCCTCCGATTTCAGTCGGATGAATTCGGCATACTCGGACAGAGTCCTCCGCACTGCCTGCCGGTATTCGGCATCATCCACGGCGATCGTCAGACGAAAACCATACCGTTCCTTTTCACACGAAGTGATGATCCTCTGTTTCGGCTCTACCTTTATCCATTTCGCTTCGTCTCTTCTGTACAGATACAGTACCAGTGCATGCACCTGCACTTCTCTGTCGAGCCGCACGCAGACCGCCGTATCGGAGATCGCCGTCACCGTAAACTGCTCGCCGTTCAGGAAGCATGCCGCCAGTCCGAAGGGGATATTTTCGATCAGTTCCATCGTTATTATCTGTTATTCACAAATACTCCCCACGTGAGTCTGTGGGGAGTTTGAAGCATCTGTTATTCTTTTACAGCTGTGCCAGGGACTTTTCGAGGCGGCGCATGGTCTCCTCACGGCCCAGCAGATAGGCGATCTCGATGGCGCCGCCGGGAGTATTGGCCTTGCCGGAGATGGCAATGCGCAGCGGCCACAGCATCTGGCCGTTCTTCATGCCTGCCTTGGCGATAGCATCCATCACGGCGTCATGCAGCTCGGTCTCACACCAGTTCTCTACGCCCTCCAGCACCGGCTTGATCAGCTCCAGCGCCTGCTTGGCGATCTCGGGATTGGTCTTCATCTTCTTGTGGGTGTACAGCTCGGTGTCAAACTCGGGCATTTCGGCGAGGAAGTCGATCATCTCGGAGATCTGGTTGAGCACCTCGGTACGGTTCTGCAGCAGCTCTGCAATGCGGCGGGTATCGAACTTCTCCACGTCCAGCACCTTGGCAAACCAGGGCTTTGCTGCCTCGTGGAACTCGTCCACGGTCAGGCGGCGGATATATTCCGCATTGAACCAGTTAAGCTTGGTGATGTCGAATACGGCGGGAGACTTGCTCAGACCGTCCAGATCGAAGGCCTCTTCCAGCTCCTTCAGCGAGAAGAACTCCCGCTCGCCCTTGGGGCTCCAGCCCAGCAGTACCATGTAGTTGATGACCGCATCCACCAGATAGCCCTTGGAAAGCAGATCTTCAAAAGAGGGGTCGCCCTGGCTCTTACTGAGCTTTCTGCGGACAATGGCCTTCTTGGGCTCGCCGTTCTCGTCCAGCACCACGTTTCCGTTTTCGTCCTGCTCATAGGTATACACGCCGGTCTTCTTGTTGCGGTAGGTGCCGTCCACCATGACAGGGGTCAGGTGTACATAGAGCGGCGGCTCCCAGCCGAAAGCCTCGTACAGCAGGTTGTACTTGGGGGCGCTGGAAAGGTACTCGTTGCCGCGCATCACGTGGGTAATGCCCATGGTATGGTCGTCGATGACGTTGGCGAAGTTATAGGTGGGCAGACCGTCTGCCTTGATCAGCACGTTGTCGTCCAGCGTGGAGCAATCGACCTCCACATGGCCGTAGATAACGTCGTCAAAGCCCGCCTTGCCCTCGGTGGGAATGTTCTGGCGGATGACATAGGGCTCGCCCGCATCCAGGCGGCGCTGCACCTCTTCCTTGCTCAGGCTCAGGCAGTGCTTGTCATACTTGAACATTTCGCCCTTCTTCTCGGCAGCCTCACGGCACTCGTCCAGGCGCTCCTTGGTGCAGAAGCAGTAATAGGCGTGGCCGCTCTCCACCAGCTGCTTGGCATAGGGCAGATACATGCTCTTTCTCTCGGACTGGACATAGGGGCCGCAGGGGCCGCCCACATCGGGACCTTCGTCATGCTTCAGACCCGCCGTGCGCAGGGAATTGTAGATGATATCAACAGCGCCTTCGACCTCACGCTCCTGGTCGGTATCCTCAATGCGCAGAATGAAGTTGCCGCCCTTTCTTCTGGCGTACAGGTAAGTATACAGAGCGGTGCGCAGGTTGCCCAGATGCATATAGCCGGTGGGACTGGGAGCGAAACGGGTTCTGACGGTGGGTTTGTTGTCCATGGTAAACATCCTCTCAAAACGTCTTTTTTATTACACATATAATGGATGCACTTATCATGCATCCATTATATTTTATCATTATTCGGGAAATAATACAACGAAACTGGTGTCGTTTTTTGTTAAAATACTGCTTTATTTCTTATGGCGGCGCTTGACGATGATGACCACCACGATCACGACCACAATGATCGGCACGATGATGACCAGCTGAGGCACGAGGAATACGAAGAACATCACGATGCTCTCGCCGACCTGCTTCAGCCATTCCACGGAATTCTCAAACGTGTCTTTGATCTTTTCTCCGAGGGTCTTTCCCGCTTCGGGGAGCTGTTCGACATCCTCGGTGAGCTTCAGCGTAACGGAAGAGTAGCTCTCCCGGCTGTTCCAGTAGCGCAGCTGGCTCTCATACGCCTCGATCTCGGAAATGACATCGGAGGAGCGCTCCAGAATGGCGATGAGGTCTTCCACGCTCTGCGCTTCCTTGTTCATCTCCTCCAGCTGCTCCAGCTGGCTCCTGAGCACCTGAAGCCTTGCCTCGGTCTCGGTATACGATGCGGTCACGTCCTCGGCATACTCATATTTCTCATAGGATATACCCACGCCGTCCACTGCCTCAAGGAACGCATCCAGCATATCGGAGGGCACCCGGATCTCTGCATTCAGGGAGCGGTTGCCGTTCTCCTCGTCGCCGCTGATGCTCTTGCTCTCAAAATAGGCATCGTTTGCGGCAATGATCTCCTCGATCAGCGAAAGATCGGCAGTAAAGTTCTCGGTCTTCAGCTTTCTCGTGGCGCTCCGCAGGATGATCGGAGAGTTGGTCTTGCCCGCCTCCACGGCTTCGCCGTCACCGCCGACGCCGTCGCTTTCCAGCATCACGGTGTTCTTGGTTGCCGCCGAATAGTCGTAATCATAGGAACCCGCTCCCATCATCGGCGCATAATCGTTATACGCCCCAAAGCTCTCTTCATAGGTCGGATAGCCGCTGCGGCTGTAGCTCTCCTCACGCAGCGAGCTCACGCCTGCCACAGATACCACCACCAGCACCAGTGCCGCTGCTACGGCGCCCAGACGCTTGGTGATATTCAGTATCCGGAACTTTCTGGCATTGCCCTCCTTGCGCACGGCATTGAACCATGCCTCCTCCGCCGCCTTGGGAACACTTACCTTATCCTCCAGCGAGGCGCAGGTCTGTGCCAGCCGCCTTGCATTTTCCAGCATTCCGGCGCACTCCGCACACTCTCGGGCATGCGCTTCCATTGCCTCACGCTCTTCACATTCCAGCTCACCGTCGATGTAAGCATCGATATGCGCTCTGAAAAATTCGCAGTCCATCTGCATTTTTACGTCCTCCGTCACTGCATGGATCCTCTTGCCGAGTCGATTTCCTTCCGCAGCTTTTCCCTTCCTCTGGATATTCTCGATTTGATGGTGCCCACATTCGTCTGAAGCATCGAAGCAATGTCCTCATACGCAAAGCCGTGAATGTCCCGCAGGATAACGGCTTCCTTCATATCCCGGGGCAGCTTCACGATGGCATCCCTGACATCGGTGCTCAGTTCGTCCATCAGCACTTCCTCCTCCGGCAGCATCCGCTCGTCCTCGGGAGAAAATCCGTTTTCGGTCATTACATCAAGGCTCGTGGTATTCGTGCGCCACGCCTTGTTCCTTCTGTGGAAATCACGGCAGCTGTTTACCGTGATCCTGTACACCCATGTGGAGAATGAAGCATCGCCCTTGAATCCGCCGATGGAGCGGAAGATCCTCAGCATGGCATCCTGTACACAGTCCTGTGCGTCCGCATGATTGTTGTCGCACATGAACAGCGCCAGCGAGTACATCTTCTTTTCCTGCTCCTGCATCAGTCGTTCAAAAGCGCTGCTGTCCCCTTTTGAAGCCTTTTTTACCAGCTCATACTCTGTAAGGGACAAGTATTGCACCTCCTAAATCACTGTTACCGCCCATATAGACGTATGGGCGGTAACAAAAGTTCCGTTTCGATCAGTCGTTTATTTTTTGTTTACATTCACCAATTGCTCATTGTTAACGGCTGCCCTTATCATAGGGGATACCCTCTGCCTTCGGGGCTCTGGAGCTCTTGGAGGTAAAGGACAGAACGATCAGGGTAATGAGGTACGGCAGCAGGCGGTAGAAGCTGGAGCTGAGACCCAGCTGCTTGAGCCAGTAGACGCCGTCGCCGTTGATGTCGAGGGTCGCATACGAAGCGGCCACGCACTTGAAAACGCCGAACAGGATGGCGGCACCCGCCACGCTCAGGGGTTTCCAGTTGCCGAAGATCATTACGGCCAGCGCCAGGAAGCCGAAGCCTGCCACGTCGCCGTTGCTCATGCAGTTCTCGGTGGTCAGTGCGTACAGAAAGCCGCCCATGCCCGCCAGTCCGCCGGAGATGACCACGCCGGTGTAGCGCATCTTGAACACGTTGATGCCGAGGGAATCCGCTGCCTGCGGATTCTCGCCGCAGGAGCGCAGTCTCAGACCGAAGCGGGTCTTATACAGGATGATCGCCAGCACGATGTAGATGAGGATGCAGACATAGGTCATGGGATAGACTTTGTTCAGGAAGGTCTCAACGAAGAAGCCCGCATCGGCCTTTTTGTCAAAGCCCAGCATGGTCTTCTTCAGCATGAACCAGCCGGCGGAGTCGCCGGTGGCCATCTGCATGGTGTTCTGATTGGTAATGATGCGGATGAAGAACAGCACCAGAGCGGGAGCCAGCAGGTTGAGCGCCGTGCCGCCGATGGTCTGGTCTGCCTTCAGGTTGATCGCCGCAAACGCCAGCAGCAGCGAAAACGCTGCGCCGAGGATCGCCGCTACTGCCATGGTCAGCAGAGCAAAGCTCTGAAGTCCCCAGACGTTGTTCGCCGCCTTGACCGCATCGAACCAGCCCCACTGCTGCACGAGGTTGACGAACAGCACGCCGATAAATGAGCCGAATATCATAATGCCTTCGAGCGCCAGATTGATGATACCACTGCGCTCTGCAAATACGCCTGCCAGTGCCACCACCATCAGCGGTACGGCATAGATCAATGTCTGTCTGATAAGGAATGACATATCATCGCCTCCGTCCTATATGTCAGTGCTTGAGCTTCTTGCCGAGCCACAGCTTGATCACCAGTGCAAATGCCGACAGGTACACGATGACCGCAATGATGACATCCGTGATGTACTCATTATACGCCGTGAGGTTGGTAAGCTGAAGGCCCGATATGTTCAGCATGGACATGAACATGCCGGTAAATATGACTGCGATGGGGTTGTTGACCGCCAGCAGCGCCACGGGAATGCCGTTGAAGCCGACAGCGGGCAGGGACTGATACGTGGACCAGTACAGCTCGGTATTGCCTGCCAGATAGTACAGGGCGCCGCCCATACCGGCAATGGCGCCGGCAATGGCCATGGACAATACGATGTTGCGCTTGTCCTTGATGCCCGCATACCGTGCGGCATACCGGTTGGAGCCGCAGGCCTTAAGCTCATAGCCGAAGGTGGTCTTGCTCATCATGATATAGATCGCCACCGCCACGATAATGGCGATGATGATGCCGCCGTTGACCTGCGAGCCGCTGAATATCCTGTCCAGACCCATCTTCGAGGTGGCGACATTGTTGAACGAGGTCTTGTAGATATATCCGGACTTGGTGCCTTCGATCATGTTCTTCAGGTTGCTTCCCTCAAACATCCAGGTCACCACGTTGGCGGCAATCCAGTTGGTCATGATGCTGGCCAGCACTTCGTTGATGCCCAGCAGCGCCTTCAGCGCGCCGGGGATGGCGCCCCACAGGCCGCCTGCCACGATGCCGCAGATCATGGCGCAGCACCAGACGAACCATGCCGGGAACGTCACGGCCGGAGCCATGCCCATGCTCTCCTGATAGGCAAACAGCTCGCCGGTACCGGTACTCATGGTCAGACCCACGAACAGTGCGGCAGCGCTGCCCATCAGATACTGGCCGGGTGCGCCGATGTTGAACAGGCCGGTCTTGAATGCCACGGCGACCGACAGACCGGTCATGATAAGGGGTGTTGCACGGAACAGCATATTGCCGATGTTGGCGCTGTTGAAACCGAAGGTCAGAATGCCCGCCGCATCACGACCGGTGCTGAACAGGCCCATGAATACCAGCTTGATGCCGTCCCAGGCGCTGGAAATGCCCAACGACGGCGTGCACAGACCCACGATGAGAATAACGATGCTGCCTGCCGCCATACCGATCAATATCGACAGAAGAGACGACAGCACGGACTTGAAGCCGTCCTTTTGAAGCAGATTTTTCATATTGCCCTCTCTCCTTTTCTTACTTCTTTTCGGCACGCTTGCCGCCGGCCATATACAGACCCAGCTCCTGTACGGAGACTTTCTTCGGGTCGAACTCGCCGACGATCTCGCCTTCATACATCACGAGGATGCGGTCGGACAGGTTCATGACCTCTTCCAGCTCCAGCGATACCAGCAGTACCGCCTTGCCCTCGTCCCGCTGCTTGACCAGCTGGGAATGGATATACTCAATGGCGCCGACGTCCAGACCTCTGGTGGGCTGTACGGCGACGATCAGGGGCTCTTCTCTATCCAACTCTCTTGCGATGATGGCTTTCTGCTGGTTGCCGCCGGACATGCTTCTGGCGACGGTCACCGCACCCTGACCGGAGCGCACGTCAAACCGCTCGATCAGCTCGTTGGCATAGGAGCGCACCTCGCCGAACCTGATGAAGCCGTGATTGCTGAACCGCTTTTCGGGATAGCGCTGCAGCACCATGTTCTGCTCCAGCGTATTGTCCAGCACGAGGCCGTGCTTGTGCCGGTCCTCGGGGATGTGACTCATACCGATCATGCTGCGCCGCTTGATGGGGGCATTCGTAACATCCTGACCCATCAGCTCGATCTTTCCCGCAGAGGGCTTTTCCAGACCCGACAGCGCATATACCAGCTCGGTCTGACCGTTGCCGTCGATACCGGCGATGCAGACGATCTCGCCCTTTCTTACATCAAAACTGACGTTGTGGACGGCGTCCTTTTTGTACAGCTTGGACTGCACGCACAGATTGCTGAGCTTCAGCACAGTGTCCGTGGGCTTGGCCTCATCCTTCTCGACGACCAGCTGCACGTCTCTGCCAACCATCATGCGGGAGAGGTCTTCCTTGGTGGTCTCGCAGGTATTGACGGTGCCGATGTACTTGCCCTTTCTCAGGACAGAAACCCGGTCGGAAACCTGCATGATCTCCTCCAGCTTGTGGGAAATGAACAGGATGCTCTTGCCCTCGGCTGCCAGGCCCTTCATGATGCTCATCAGCTCGACGATCTCCTGAGGAGTCAGCACGGCGGTGGGCTCGTCGAATATCAGCACCTCATTGTCCCGGTACAGCATTTTCAGGATCCCGACACGCTGCTGCATGCCGACGGTGATGTCTTCGAACTTTGCATCCGGGTCGACCTTCAGGCCATAGCGTTTGGACAGCTCCTCGACCTTTTTTCTTGCCTGCTTGTATTCCAGGAAGCCCAGCTTGGTGTCCTCGGCGCCCAGAATGATGTTGTCCAGCACCGTGAACACATCGATCAGCTTGAAGTGCTGATGCACCATACCGATGTGCAGCGCCGTGGCGTCGTTGGGGTTATTGATCTTGACTTCCTTGCCGTTGATCTTGATCTGTCCCTGTTCGGGCTGATACAGGCCGAACAGGACGCTCATCAGCGTGCTCTTGCCTGCGCCGTTCTCGCCGAGCAGGGCGTGGATCTCGCCCTTTCTCAGCTGCAGCGTAATATCATCATTTGCCTTGATCCCCGGGAACTCCTTGGTGATATGGAGCATTTCCACAACGTATTCTTCCGTCATAGAGTGAAATCCCTCATTTCTGTTCTGGCATATCGATCTTTTTTATTTACCTGCCTTGGGCGCATCCTCGGCATACAGCTTTTCCTGAAGCTCGGCACCGGCCACGCCGTCTGCGGTCATTCCGATGGCGTTCTGGAAGCTCTTGATGGCATTGGTGGTCTTGGGACCGAAGTCGCCGTCCGCCTCACCGTCCAGATAACCCAGCTTGATAAGTCTTGCCTGCAGCTTTGCCACATCGTCATTGTCGGACATGCCTTCCCGCAGCGTGCTGTAGGTCACGGTCTTGACCACGGGCTCCGGCGTTGCAGTGGGGGCGGGCATGATCATATTCTGAAGATTGACGGAAATGGACGTGACCTGAGTAGCTGTGTTCGCTTCCTTCAGGCTTGCAACTGCTTCGTTGATGATGTTCCACTCCTGTTCAGAAGCGGCCTTGCGCTCCTCTGTCTTTCCTTCATAGATCGCAGCGCCGTCCTTGCCGATGACGTCCTCTGCCGCCTTGTGGATATTTGCCACGGCAGCCAGGAACACCTCATCGCTCTCCATCGGCGCATCGGGCAGAAGGCCCGTGATCGCCTCTCTGTCCTCCTCCATCAGTTCCTTTGCATAGGACTCATTGGCGGAGGCGGTCTGGGTCAGCATGTCCACATTCTCCTGCTGGACAAAGGCGGTCATCTTTGCAATGGCGTCATTGTAGACCGAATGAGTCACACCGGCAATGTTGGAGCTTTGGGCTGACACGTTCTTCAGCCAGCTGACGATGCCCAGAATGATGAGCACGCCGACAGCGGCATAGATGATATACCGGACGATGTTATTGGAGCCGATCTTTGCGGCAAAGGCCCTCAGGTCAAAGCCCTTCTTCTCTCCGTTTTCATCGGTCTCTTCGTCCTTCAGCTCTTCAAGCTCCGGAGCTTCTTCGTCCTCTTCGCTTTCGGCCTCGGCGGCGGTTTCTTCTTCCTCCGTCAGCTCTTCTTCTGCATCGAAAAGGTCGTCGTCGACAGTCACATCATTCTTTTGCTCCGCCGTTTCATCTGCCGTTTCTTTCTTTTTGAAGAAAGAGAGGAACTTCTTTACGGGAGCCGCATCGGCCTCGGCTTCTTCCGATTCAACATCCTCGGCCTCAGCATCTTCCGCAATGTCCGCTTCTTCGATATCTTCTTCTTCGACCTCGACGGCTTCCTCATCCGCAGTCTCAGTGACTTCCTCTGCCACTTCTTCGATCACGTCTTCGGATACTTCCTCGAAGATCTCCTCATTCTCTTCCGGTTCTGCGGCTTCCTCGATGGGCGCATCCTTCTTTGCATGCTTCGGCTCGGCCGGTGCTTCCGTGCGGTTCTTTCCGAAGGGCAGTGTGCCCCACAGCATGCTTCTGGGCTTGCGCTCAACAGCCATGTTGGCTTCCATTTCCGCCATGGTCTTGCGGAATT
>JAZLHZ010000094.1:0-2133 GCA_045617085.1 Clostridia bacterium | reverse complement strand
TGCGACTTCGGCAATGTCGTTTTCAACATAGGCGGTGTCTCCGCTCTTCAGCTTGCCCACGTTGATGACCATGTCCAGCTCCAGGCAGCCGTCTGCCATGGCCTGTTTGGCCTCAAACACCTTGACGGCGGTGAGACAGGTACCGTGGGGGAAGCCGATGACGGTGCAGGGCTTTACGGTGCTGTCCTTCAGCAGCTGCGCCACCAGCTTGATGTCGCAGGGACGGGCGCAGACCGAAGCGGTATTGTATTTGAGAGCGATCTCACAGCCCTTGCGGATGTCCTCATCCGTAAGATAGGGCTGAAGCACGGAATGGTCCAGCATTCCGGCGAGTTCCTTTGCCGTAATCATCCGTAGTATCTCCATTCTTATTTGTGCGTTTTGTTTTGAGGTAATTATTGGTTCTTCACTTTTTGTGGGGTAACTTTTATCAGAGTCCTTCCCCACCTCAGTGGGGAAGGTGCCGAGCGAAAGCGAGGCGGATGGGGCTGATAAAGCTTCGAAAGTGGTGTATTCGCCAACAACTTGACTTTATCAACCCTACCCACCGCCTACGGCGGTCCCCCCTCCCCAGTGAGCTGGGGAGGGACTTTGGGCAGCTGCGTTGATAATACTTTTCACCCTGCAATTTCGAGATAGGCTTGTTACTTGCAGTACTTGCGGATCTGCTTCATGACGTTGTTCACGCCGTCGCAGTTGGCATCCTCATGCTCCATGGCGTCCAGCAGAGCGCCCCGGTTCTTGTAGGTCTCCATGACCATGTCGTACAGGGAACCGGCGTTCATGTTGTCCTGCATCAGCACACGGCACAGACCCCGTTTTTCCACCGAGCGGGCGTTGTCGATCTGGTCGCCCCGGCTGGTGTCGCCCTTGGGATAGGGCACCAGCAGTGCAGGCTTGTGCAGGGCGATGATCTCGCACAGGGTGTTGGAACCGGCACGGGATACGATCACGTCGGCAGCGGCATAGGCATGGGGCATCTCGGCGTTGAGATACTCGAACTGATGATAGTGGGGCGTGCCCTCAATGGCGGGGTCAAGATTGCCTTTGCCGCAGATGTGCAGCACCTCAAAGGACTGGGTGAGCCGGTCCAGCGCCGCACGGACGGCATTGTTGATGGCCTGTGCGCCGGAGGAGCCGCCGGTGATCATCAGCACCGGACGGTTGATATCGAGGTCAAACAGCTCGGCAGCCTTGTCCCGGCTGCCCCGGAACAGCTCGCTGCGCATGGGGGTGCCGGTCACGACGCCCTTGGCGCCGGCGGCCTTGGCGGCCTCCGGGAAGGTGGTGCAGAGCACCTTGCAGCAGGGCAGAGACAGCTTGTTGGCAAGACCCAGCGACATGTCGCTCTCGTGCAGGATGGTGGGGATCCCGTGCAGCTTGGCACCGTAGACCACGGGCACGCTGACGAAGCCGCCCTTGGCGAATATCACGTCGGGCTTGAGCTTGCGGATCAGGGATGCGGACTGAAAGAAACCTGCGATCACCTTGAAAATGTCGGTGATATTCTCCTTGGAGAGATAGCGGCGCAGCTTGCCGCTCTTGATGCAGTGAAAGGTTACGCCGTCAATGGCGGTAATGAGCTCGTATTCCTTGCCCTCCCGGGTACCCAGATAGTGGATATCCCAGTCTTCTTTTTTCAGCGCCTCGATCAGCGCAATATTGGGGGTAACATGGCCGCCGGTTCCGCCGCCGGTCAATACGATCTTTTTCATTTGCAGACACAGCTCCTTTGTATTTTTCGCCGTTCCCTTATTATAGCATAATACGCCGACCCTGTTTAAGCAATATGTGTTAGTTTACGGTTGTTTTTTCAGTTAATCTATACCAACGGATGCGAAATTATGGTATAATCCAAGTTGGAAGTTGGCAATTGATGAATTAGCAATTAGCAATGTGCAATTAGCAATTTCTTGTACAACAAAAAAAGAGGACGATATGGTTTTCAGCAGTCTGGTGTTTCTGTTTGTGTTTTTGCCCATTACGATGGGACTGTATTATGTATTGCCCCTCAAATGGCGCAATGCGGTGCTGCTGCTCGTCAGTCTGGCCTTTTACGGCTGGGGCGAGCCGGTTTATGTGCTGCTGATGGCGGGCTCCATCGTCGTGGACTATGTTTTCGGCCTTATGGTG
>JAZLHZ010000093.1:0-2570 GCA_045617085.1 Clostridia bacterium | reverse complement strand
CATGATTTTCGCCGACATCATCAATGGGCTGCCGAGGAAGCTTCTCGGCTACCGTACTCCAGACGAGCTGTTCGAAGCGGAGCTTGACCGCATCTACGCCGTATGAGGAAGCCGCGCCGCCGGATTTGCCTTTTCGCTCGTCGCTACGCTCCTCCCTCCAAGGCAAATCCGTTCTATCCGTGAATCTTTCGTGAACTATTGCAACTTGCTATTGCAATTTGAGGCGCAAATGCTTTCAAGAAATTTGAGGCCTGCCAGCTTGTCCTGAAAGGCGTTGAGACGCTGCTGTCTTGTGCGCTCCACGGCGATATTTTTGATCTCGTCAAACTCGGCCTTGAGGTCGTTCAGGAACAGCGGATCGATGGCCTTGTGGATATTCTCGATGGAGGTATAGTGCATGCCGCCCTTGCGCCGGGTCTCCGGGTTCAATGTGCTCTCGAACACTGCGCCGAATATGGTGGGCGAGATCATGCTCCAGTCAAAATCCTCGCTGGCTCTCGCCAGCAGCAGGTCATAGATCTCGTCATTGAGGGCGGGGATCTCGATATTCTCATCGGAGAACAGGCCGCCGTTCACATACGGAAAGGCCGCCAGCTCCGGGTCGTCGTCCTGAAGATACGGGTCTCTGTCCTCCGGCCTGGTGTCCAGCGTGCGGAACAGCTCGATCAGCGCCTTTCTTGCGTTTCTCACGCCTTTGTTCTTCAGATAGTCGTGGAACATGCCGTGCTTGCCGAAGATGCCCGCATCCTCGGCATACAGGCAGAAGACGAGGCGCACGCACAGCATGTTGAGGCTTTTCAGCGTGCGGTCGGCAGACGGGTCCTTGTACTGGCGCAGGAAGGCGTCGTACAGCTTGCCCACCAGCTCGCCCGCCTTCAGGGAGATCTCCTTTTCCTTCCCGATATTTTCGTCCTGCACGTCCACGAGGAATTGAAGCCGGTAAAATTCCGCCGGAAGATTCTCCAGCAGTATCTCCGCCGGTTCGTCCTGCGGCTTTTCCATGTTGTAGACAAGGAACGATTTGAAATTGCAGGTCACGATCCATCTCGGGCGCAGGGAATACGGCAGCTCCGAGGCGTAGCGCTTGGCCTGCTGAAACGGGTTCAGCAGCGTGCCGTCCGACTGCTTGATGGGTTTGCGCAGATCCTTGTCGCTGCTCTTCTGCTCGATCAATACGTGGGTGGCGGCGATGCTGCCGTCAATAAAGCTGGTGTGATCCAGATGCACCTGATCCTCGAACAGGATAAACTCCTGCGGCTTTTCCACGCCGTATACATCGTGAAGCAGGCTCAGCCAGAACTTTTGGCTCTCGCCTCTCTCATAGCCCTTGTCCTTCCAGAATTCGGCAAACTCCTTGGCCGCCCTGCTTTGCTCATTCGGATGCATCGTTTTTTCCCCTTACTGATTTGATACCGTTATTATATCACGAAGACCGAATCTTTTCAACCTCTTTTTTTCCGGAAGTGTGGAGCATAAAAGGTTTATTAGCGCAAAAGTCAAAAGTCCCTCCCCAGCTCACTGGGGAGGGTGGCAGCGAAGCTGACGGGTAGGGCTGATAAAGTAAAGCAGTTGGGGAAAACGCCTCTACCGATACATATCAAGCCCTATTCTGTCATCACGTTGTATAGTAGTCGAAGCCCCACAGCCAGTAATGGACCTCATGACACTTTGCGCATTCGCAGCTCTTGAACGGATTGAGGACGTTCATGATCTGCCCATCGCAGCCCGTATGCCAACATGCTCCGCTTTTGGTTTCCGGCGGCAGGTTCGGTACGAAGCCGCCGACCACGTCGGAAAGCACCGCATCATCCACTTCGCCGGGATCGATCTCGCAGCCGTGTCTGCGGGCAAATTCGACAAACGCCTCCAAGCCGTCGGGCTTTTCCGTATCCAATGCCTTCATGAGGGCCGCATCGGTTTTTGTCAGTGAGATAAATTCTTTCACCGTCATGGTTTTGTCCTCCTTATCGTATTTCCGTCAGTCTACGGCAAATTTCATTTTTTATACGCATCGCCGACCGGTTCGACTTCCATCGGCGGCAGTTCGATGAGGGTGTCCAGGACCTCGCCGGTTTCGGGGTCACGGCCGTTTTTCATGGTGTTGGCATTGGCGCCCATCGTCCAGTTTACCTGATTCAGGAGAACTTTGCCGTCCTCAAACGCCTGCTGCTGCACTCTGCGGCAGTATTCCTCGATCTCGGCGTCGCTGCCGTCGTTCAGGACCTTCTGCATGCCGTCGATCATGTCCGCCTCCGCCTGCCGCCAGAAATCACGCACGGGCGCACCGTAGGTGGGAATATCCAGCATGCACAGCGTGTTCAGCGCTTTCATCACGAACCACGGATAATCCGTATCGAACTGACCGGCCTCCTCAGCGGGCTGATTGGCGGCATATGCTTCGCTCACGCGGCAGCAGGCATTGTTGAGCGGAACGAAAACGCCGTAAAGTGCCGGGGCTGCACTGATCCAGATCGTGCCGCAGCGATCTGCGGGCAGGTCTGGGCGAATCTGCAGTACATGAACGCTCATCGCGGTATCCGTCCCGATGACGCGCATATCCGTGCGTCCCG
>JAZLHZ010000092.1:0-1486 GCA_045617085.1 Clostridia bacterium | reverse complement strand
TATCACCGTCACGCATATCGAGAACGGCGAAGAGACGGAAGGCACGCTGTACGACTATGACAAGCTCACGGAAAAGGACAAGTATGCGTTCTTCATGGGCGGCAATCAGCCCCTGGCCGTGGTGAAAACGGGGCACGAAGGAAAGAAGCTGCTGCTGGTGCGGGATTCCTATGCCGACAGCGAGATCCCGTTCCTGTGCGAGGCGTTCTCCGAGATCCATGCGGTGGATCTGCGGTATTTTAAGACGGGGCTGCTGACGTACATCGCCGAAAATGACATTGACGAGGTGCTGATCTCCTACAGCATCCGCAACTTCATGACGAACACCAATCTGGCCTTCATGAGCAGGTGACAAGAATGACAGAGATATTGAAAGCGCATCTGGAACGGTATCCGCTGATGCAGGCGACGGATGTCGCAAAGCTCATCTATCAGTCGGCCTTCGGGCCGGGACATCTGGTAAAGAGCCGGGAATATGCCGCATCTCGTCTCGGCGAGGAGCTGAAGACCGCCGAACCCGGAACAGAAACAGAGGAAGATATCGGTAACGGCCTGTGCAGGCTGTATATAAGAAATGCCGAAGACATCGGCATGACGGAGGACGAGCTGCTGGACCGGTTCATCGAGACCGCAAACACGTTTCCGAAGGACGAAGCGCTGTTTCACATCGGTATGGAAACGGCAAAAAGGCTCTTTCCCCGATTTGCGGAGGAGCTGGAACGGCTGGAAAACGAGTGCCGGGCAAGCGGTTATGCGCCCTTCAGCCACAGTGAAATCTACAGAAACGCCTATCATCCCGCCTATCGGGTGGTGCGCAAAGGAGAAAAATGACGATGAAGATACTGATCTGCAATGCGGGAAGCACCTCGCTGAAATACAAGCTGTGGGATATGCCCTCTTTTGCCTGCCTCGCCGAGGGAAAACAGGAAAAAGTCGGCTCCGAGGACGCCATTTACACCTATACAAAGGGCGAATATAAGAAAAAAGACATCCTGCCGATCAAGAGCTATGCGGACGGCATCGGTATGTTCCTGAGCGACCTGACCGGGGAATACGGTGCGATCCGTGCGCTGACGGAGATCAGCGCCGTGGGCTTCAAGACCGTGCTCTCCAAGGGCCATTACGGTGTGCACGAGATCGATGAGGCGGTCAAGCAGGGCATGCGGGACTTCATGAGCGTGGCTCCGGCGCACAACGGGCCGTATCTGGCGGCCATCGAGCTGTTTGAAAAGCTGCTGCCGGACGCAAAGCGCATCGGCGTGTTCGAGACGGCGTTCCATGCGACCATCCCGGACGAATACCGCATCTATCCCCTGCCCTACGAATGGTACGAGAAGTACGGCGTGCGGCGCATGGGCTATCACGGCGCTTCCCATGGTTATATCGCAAGGAAGCTGGCCGAAAACAGGCGCATCATCTCCTGCCATCTGGGCGGCAGCGGCAGCATCTGCGCCATACTGGACGGGAAGAGCATCGACAACAGCTT
>JAZLHZ010000091.1:0-2325 GCA_045617085.1 Clostridia bacterium | reverse complement strand
AGATGAAGCTCACCCGCCAGGTCGCACCGCTTCTCAAGGAGTGGTCGGATATGCTTCTGTTCTGCAATTACAAGACCTTCGTTGTTACGCCCGATGAGGGAAAAAACAAGGTGCAGGGCGGCAAGCGCGTCATGTATACCTCCCACCATCCGTGCTGGGATGCCAAGAACCGTCACGGTCTGCCGGACGAGATGAATATGGAGTATGCGAATATTGCGCATATCTTTGCCGCTTCACAGCCTGCGGAAAAAGAGACCACTACGGCAAAGGCTGCAGATAAACCGGTCACAGAAAGCTCGTCCCCTTCACCGCTGGATGTGCTGAAAAAGCTGATGATGGACTCGCACATCATCGATGAGGAGGTCCGTCAGATCGTAGCGAAAAAGGGACACTTCCGCTATGAGACGCCCATCAGCAAATACCCCGACAGCTTTATTTCAAGCTGGATCATCCCCAATTGGGGCAAGATCGTTGAGATTATCGAGGCAGACCCGAATCATCTGCCGTTCTAAAAGGAGAGATAGAAAATGAGTGATTACAACAGCAGCAACATGATCATGGATTGGGACGATACCATCGAAAACGACGGGAAGGAATTTGTCACACTTGATGAAGGTGACTACAACTTCACCGTCACCGGCTTTGAACGCGGGCGTTTCCCCGGCAGCGCCAAGATCCCGCCCTGCAACAAAGCAGTCCTTACACTCTCGGTGGACACCCCCGATGGCATCGCTATTACGAAGCTCGACCTCATCATGTACCGCACCCTCGAATGGCGCATCTCCTCCTTCTTCCGCTGCATCGGGCAGAAGAAGCACGGTGAGCGCTTGGTGATGGACTGGAGCAAGGTCACCGGCTCCAAAGGCCGTGCCCGTTTCAAGCCCCGCACCTATACGGATAAAAACGGCGATGAGCGTCAGGCAAACGATGTCGACCGCTTCTATGACTATGAGGATAAGTTCTTCCCCGAGGAGCAGTCTTGGGTCAAGGAAGCAGAAAAGGCTGAGCCTGCGAGTTGGGAGCAGGGTACATTCTGATGATGAATTTGAGACCGTATCAGGCTGAGGCAAAGGACGCGGTTCTCAAAGAGTGGAGTCAGGGCCACAGGAAAACTCTTGTGGTCCTGCCCACCGGCACAGGTAAAACTATAGTTTTTTCCTCAGTCGTAGAAAATCGGGTACGAAACGGCGGTCGGGCGCTCATTATGGCGCACCGTGGTGAGCTGCTCGATCAGGCGGCAGACAAGCTGAGATTGTCCTGCGGCCTGGACTCCGTCCTCGAAAAAGCCGAAAGCTCCAGCCTCGGCAGTCCCATCCCCATTACCGTTGGCTCTGTTCAGTCCCTCGCACAGGAAAAGCGCCTCGCACGGTTTCCGTCAGACTACTTCACGGACATAGTCGTTGACGAGGCGCATCATTGCCTGTCAGACAGCTATATGCGAGTGCTTGAGCATTTCCCGGACGCAAATGTTCTTGGCGTGACTGCTACACCCGACCGTGGAGATATGCAGAACCTCGGCAAGTTCTTTGACAGCAAAGCCTATGAGTACACTATCACGCAGGCGATTCGTGAAAAGTATCTGTGTCCCATCAAGGCGCAGATGATCCCGCTCCGGCTGGATATTACCAATGTCGGTATCAGCAACGGCGATTACAGTGCCGGTGATATCGGCTGTGCGCTCGAACCGTATCTGGATCAGATCGCCCGTGAGATGCTCCAATGGTGTAAAGGCCGGAAAACCGTTGTATTTCTGCCGCTGGTAAGCACCTCTCAGAAATTCTGTAAGCTTCTGAACTCTTACGGCATGAGTGCGGCGGAGGTCAACGGAAACAGCAAAGACCGCGCCGAGGTACTCCGGGACTTTGAGGACGGACGGTATGAAGTGCTTTGCAACAGTATGCTGCTGACCGAAGGCTGGGACTGTCCGGCTGTGGACTGCGTCGTTTGCCTGCGACCCACGAAGATCCGAAGCCTGTATCAGCAGATGGTCGGACGCGGAATGAGACTGTATCCCGGCAAGGATCATCTGCTGCTTTTGGATTTTCTCTGGATGACCGAGCGTCACGATCTTTGCCGTCCCTCCGCAATTATAAGCAAAGACGCGGAGATAGCTGAAAAGATCGATGAGCTGATGATGGAGGACGCTGACGGTATTGACCTCATTGAAGCCGAAGAAGAAGCCGAGCGTGATGTGCTCCGTGAACGTGAAGAAGCTCTCGCCCGACAGCTTGAGGAAATGCGCCGCCGAAAGGCAAAGCTTGTAGACCCGCTCCAGTATGCTCTTTCCATTGCAGCGGAAGATCTGACCAACTATGTACCCACCTT
>JAZLHZ010000090.1:0-3672 GCA_045617085.1 Clostridia bacterium | reverse complement strand
GCTGCGAAGTCGGTATGTATCTGGCTATGGCTCGTGTCGCCCATCGTGAGGGCTATCCCGAGATCGGCCTGTACTGGGAAAAGGCCGCCTTTGAAGAGGCAGAGCACGCCGCCAAGTTCGCAGAGCTGCTGGGCGAGGTCGGGAGCGACAGCACCGAGAAGAACCTGCAGATGCGTGTTGAGGCCGAGAACGGCGCCACCGCCGGCAAGACCGAGCTCGCCAAAAAGGCAAAGGCTCTGAATCTGGACGCCATCCACGTTACCGTGCATGAAATGGCTCGTGACGAAGCCCGGCACGGCAAGGCCTTCAAGGGTCTGCTGGAGCGGTATTTCGGGAAATAAACAATGTTTATTCCGAATTGCTGCCCGCGATGCAAGAAAGTGGATGGATGGCATGAGAAATTCAGTATTTTTCGCGGCATCCGAATCTGCAGATTCATCCGCTTAAGTCCATTTTGGGGTTCCTTTCGTACGGAAGACGTCACATATTGCTGCGACTATTGCGGATACGAAGGGACTTACAATGATCATGCGGAAACGCTGGACAGCCGCCGCATGTAAAGCCCGCCACGGCAAGGCCTTCAAGGGTCTACTGGAGCGGGATTTCGGCAAGTAAGAAAAACCTCATAAATCAAGGATTTTCAGGGAACCGTTCGGAAACGAGCGGTTCCTTTCTTATACCACTCCGGCGCTCAAAGTGCCTTTTGTATGTATTATGAACGCTTGCTTTGGGGCGTGCGCATTTCCGACAATGTTGTATAAGCCCTTATGAATCGCACAAAATCGGCAAAAAACGCCGTCCTGTAAAGGGCGGCCCAATTTGACAGTCGGAAACCATTTATTTATTAACGAGTTTGATACCTCTGAATTTCCAGCGGCCGCATTCCGGGCAGCCAAAGACTCTGCCCACATAATCACCATCCCACAAATACGTATACCCGCAGTCCTGGCATTCCATCACGGTGTTATACGGACAATATTCGCCGCCCGTAACCTGTTTCACTTCTTCCTCGGTCAGATCATGGAGTTTGTTAATCAGTTCCTCATATTCCTTCTTGAGTACGTTCAGTTCTTCCTTCGTTTTGCGTCCGTTTATACCGTCTTTATATATAATAAAGAGAAAAAGAAAGAGGCTGATCAAACATCTGCTTGACAAAAAGCTCAAACCTGAGTATAATGAGGGTGGTTGAAACCCCGTAGATGTATCGTTTTTCCAAGTTCCGTGTCACTACTTTTCATACAGCAACAGGAGGCGAAACACATGGAGAACTACGAGATCTGCCACTGCAAGAAGGTTTCCTATTTCGATGTCGAAGACGCAATGCAGGACGCCAAGGAACTGAAGGATGTCGAGCTGGCGTTCCGGCATGTTCAGGAAGAGACCCACTGTTCCACCGGCTGCGGCGGCTGCCATGACAAGATCATGGACGCTGTCAGCGAGATCATGAGCAAGTAAACAACACAAAAGAAGGGATGACCGCACAGCCATCCTTTCTCTTTTCTTTATACTCAATCGTCCAGACGATAATAGGCAATCGCTTCGATCTCGGCGGGTTCGATACCGTTGGCATCCCAATACTCAACAAAGTCACCGTCAATATAGGCTCTGTAGGTAATGGTGCTGCCGGGAGCGACTAATACGGATTCGTTCACTTCGTTGTCCGCATAGATCAAGTTGCCCTCTGCATCATGGATCGCAATGACGAAATACAGCGCACGGTCTTCATCACCGGTGTTGGTATAGGTAATATAGGCATAGCTGAAGTACTCATCCAGCTCATACGTCGCTTCACACTTATCTGCTGCATACTCTCTGCCGTCCTCAGTCGTCGGGATAGAAAACTTGTAATCGCCGACCTCGGCACCGCCCAGTGCCTCATCCCAGAGGAATTCAGATACATAGGCGTACTCGCCGGGAGCCAGAATAATGTAATCGGGAAGGGTGGAGATGTAGTCCTCGGTCAGCATGATCTCGTCCTCATCGGAGAAAATGACCAGATTGCCGTCATCGGAACCGATAGCCTCGTCGCCGACGTTTTCTATCTTGGCGAGGAAATATCCGGTTTCGCCGTCCTCAAAAAGAACGAGGTTCTTTTCCGTTGCCTTGAGCTTGCCTTCCGCCATGGCGGATACCGAGAATACCAGCAGCATTGCCAGTACCAGTGCGATGATTCTCTTCATTGTTTGCTTCCTCCTGTATTATGAGAATAGACACATTGTAATACGGCGTTGTAAATATCGTTCTGCGGCTGCTGTTAATTTCCGAACACACTCTCAATACAACATAAAGAAAACCCCTCATACAGCTTTACGGCTGCACGAGGGATTCAACATTTTGTCAGCCAAATGCCTTTCCCCAAGACATATCCATCTCTCGAAAGCCGCCCGTCACTCTCTCATAGCTGCACTTTGCAGTATCATTCAGATAAGGAACAGTCCAAAAGATACATATCTCATTCACTGATGAATTGTACTTACCAAGTGTAGCAGCCAAGTCGGAAGAATATGTATTCAACATTTCCTTTGATGTACTGCCGCTGTTCTTGACATTCCATGTCAAATATACCAAGGCTATATAATCATCAGATACAGATGTTCCGCCATCCTCATTGATTGTTATCTCATCAATTGTCGTCCCTTCATACTTGTCAGTAATTCTACCGGTCAATGTATTTATGATTGAACTCTTATCATCTCCATATACAAGTGTCGTTGCTGTTTTCGTATGTTTGGATGTCTCTGTTTTTTCAACCGTACCTTCTTTATTACCAAACAAGCCAACTATCAAAGCTATGATAATCACCCAAAACCACCATTTGGCGTAAATGGGCTTGGAATTACCCGTATCAGACATAAGCCTCATCCCTCTTCATCACCAATCGATATTAACTCTTTTTCCAGTTGTCAATATTGCTAAGTTTGCTTTGATTTCAGATGATTCGACAATCACACCGTAACCGTAAATCACTTGATTGAGAATGAACCCAAGAAAAATACCAACAGTAATTACCAGAATACCAATAAATACAAGCTTGCTGATCATAAGGAAGATACCAACGATGATGCTCACAATGGCCGACACAATGAATGTAAGAACCGAAATGTTCTTGATATTCTCACCCGTCTTACTGATTTGAATATTCAGAACATCCTCTTTCCCTTCCTTAAGCAGTACATCGCACTTTGGACACTTCTCCGGATTTCCTGCGTAATACTGGTGACAGCTGGGACATGTAGGCATGAAAATCACTCCTTAAAATATATTATGGATACATTTTACCCCCCCCCATGTTAATTTTACGCACCTTTTTGCGTTAACATTTATACTTATCAAATAGAGTCATTATATTCTGACACATGTTAAAAGAACGGTACAATCTCTGTACCGTTCTTCTTTATATCCTGTCAGTTCTGTTCCGCAGGCTGAGGCTCCTCTTCGGCTTCCGCCACTTCGGGGGATGCTTTATCCGCATACTCGGCAATGACCTCATCGACGGTCTTCTCCGCAACATCTGCGATCGAGACCTCGGCTTCGGGCTCCTCCACTTCTGTGGCTTCCTCGGCAGCCGGTTCCTCTTCGACAGGCTCCCCGGCGGCATGCGCTTCGGCAGCGGGCTCTTCTGCGGCGGGCTCTTCTGCGGCGGGCTCTTCTGCGGCGGGCTCTTCTGCGGCG
>JAZLHZ010000089.1:0-8449 GCA_045617085.1 Clostridia bacterium | reverse complement strand
CAGAGGCGGCAAGGGCGTGCGCACGATGAAGCTGACCGAGAAGACCGGCAAGCTCGTGGCGCAGATGCTGGTGGACGGTGACGAGGATCTGCTGATCATCACCGACGACGGCACCATCATCCGCACGCCGATGGACAGCATCAGCACCACCTCCCGTAACTCTCAGGGCGTATGGCTGATGCGTGTAGACAGCGGCAGCAAGGTCACCGGCGTTGCCAAGCTGGAGCACGAAGACGAGAACGCAGAAGAGAATACAGATGAGACTGCCGAAGAGAATACGGGCAGCGGTCTCGAAAATGCACCGACCGAGCGCATCGGCGACGAACCGGACGCCCTTGACCGGCTGGTGGAAGATTTGGAAGAGAATCCGGAAGAAAAGTCTGACGAAGACAACGGAGATATCTGATGGTAAGACTGGACAAGCTTCTTTCCGATAACGGCTATTCGAGGAAGGAAGCGGGAACATTGATCAAGCACGGCTGTGTCGCAGTAAACGGCACAGCCGTGAGAGACCCTTCGGCAAAGCTGGAAAGGGAAAAGCTGACGAGCGTCTGCGTCAACGGAAAAAAGCTGCGCCTGTCTCAGCATCTGCATCTGATGATGTACAAGCCCGCAGGCGTGCTGACGGCGACCGAAGACGGCAGGGATGAAACGGTCATTGACCTTTTGCCCAAGGAACTGCGCAGTATCGGCCTCGGCCCTGTCGGCAGGCTCGACAAGGACGTCACCGGTCTGGTGCTGCTGACCACCGACGGGCAGCTGGCGCACAGGCTGATTTCGCCCAAGTGGGAGCAGTTCAAGCACTATACCGCCGTCTGCGAGGGCATCATTGACGAAGACGACATTCGGAAAATGAAGGAAGGCATCCCGCTGAAGGACTTCACCTGCCGGGGCGCCGATATGGTGCTTTTGGCGGCGGATGCCGAAAAAGACGAATGCACCGTGGACGTGGCGGTGTGCGAAGGCAAGTATCATCAGGTCAAGCGGATGTTGGGTGCTCTCGGTCACAGCGTGATCCGGCTGCACCGCAGGTCCATTGCCGGGATCGAGCTGGACAAAAATCTTTCCGAAGGCCGGTGGCGGGAGCTGACCGCAGACGAAACGGCGCACCTGTACCGGATCACGGAAATGACGGAGGCATGATATGCCGGAATACTACTATACACAATCACCCTCCAGCAAAAGCGATGAGCGGACGATAGAAGTCTGTGTTGCCGGACTGGAGCTGCGCTTCGTGACCGATGCGGGCGTGTTTTCCAAGGCGGAGCTGGACGACGGCACAAAGCTGCTGATCGAATCCGTACTGGACGACGGAAGCATCGTCCGGGGCAGAGTACTGGACCTGGGCTGCGGATGGGGTCCCGTGGGCACGACGCTGTACCTGAAAAACAGGGACATCGACCTCGTGATGAGCGACATCAACGAGCGGGCAACAGAGCTGTCCAAACGCAATGCGCAGGCCAACGGCGCAAATGCGCAGGTGGTGCAGAGCGATGCCTTTGAGAAGATCGAAGGGACGTTTGACTGCATCGTCACCAACCCGCCGATACGCACCGGAAAGCAGGTCATCTACGGCATGTTCGACACCGCTTTTGAGCGGCTGAACGAGGGCGGTTCGCTGACCATCGTCATCCGCAAGCAGCAGGGTGCCGAATCCGCATTCAAACACCTGAACGAGGTGTTCGGTAATGCAAAAGTAATCGACAAAAAGAAGAGCTATTGGATAATTACTGCAAGAAAGACTTGCAATTGACCCGGCAGTGGGTTATAATATCGTCAGATAATCAAATACCGAAAACGAAAAGAGGTGTCCCGGCATGCTGCTGAACAAGGGCGATCTGGTACAGATGAGAAAGCCGCATCCCTGCGGAAGCGACAAATGGGTGATCACCAGAACGGGCACCGACATCAAGATCAAATGCGAAGGCTGCGGCAGGATCGTCATGATCGACCGCGCCGAGTTCGAGAAGCGGATCCGGAAGGTCCTGATCCCCGAATATGTCAAGTTTGAAACCACCGAGGAATAACGGCGAAAGAGGCAGGTGTCGCACATGGGTAAGCACGGCAGAGTCAAGCGGTCGTCCACACGGCCGGAGAATAACATCAGGAAGAAGCGCAGCAAGCACTATATCTATAAGTTTTTCACGCTGCTGCTGCTGATCGTATTTCTTCCGGCAGGTCTGATCATGCTGTGGAAGCGCAGACCCATCCGCTGGTACGGCACGACAAAGCTGATGCTGTCCATCATTGCACTGCTGCTGGTCATGGGCTTCTTGACGTTTTTCCTGCTGTATAATTTCGAAGACCCGACGCTGCAGAAGATCCAGCTGGGCGCCAACAACGTGATCGGCACCATCGTCGACGGCAGCGGCAAGCTGACGCAGGAGGCCGGAGAGAACTGGAAGGAATTTGCGGACAACGCACCCGAGGTGCTGGCGGTCGCAGGCGATGAGGTCATCGGCATGATCCAAGATGCGGTGGCAACGCCTGTGCCCGAGGAGCTGCTGACTCCCACGCCCACGGCCACGCCTACTGCGACACCGCTGTCCTTCGGAAGTACCCAGAAGCCGGACGTGATACTGATGGGTACGCCCGACAGGCCCACGCCCACCGGCGCACTGGCCACGGTGACACCCTCGCCCACGCCCAAGCCCGGCGATACGCCTGCGCCGACGTTTACGCCCACTCCCTCGCCCACGGCTGTGCCGACGCCGACTCCGGTGCCGACCATCGATCCGGCAATGATCCCGGCGATGTGCACCATCGGCGAATATCCGGTGTATTACACCTCGGACGGCAAGTACTACCACAAGGGCGAGAAATGCGGCTCCATGAAGAATGCAAAGGAGCATACGCTTGCTCAGGCGGTGAAGGCGGGAAAGGATGCCTGCCCCTATTGCAGCCCCTTGAACACCGATATGCTGCAGATCGAGGACTCGGTTTACATCTCCTCGGACGGATACTTCCACATCAATTTCGACTGTGAATCCATCATCGAGGGCTACCGGATCGTTCCGCTGACGGAGGCCATTGCCGATGCGGCGGTCAAGCCCTGTGACGCCTGCGGTGCGATCTACTATACCGAAGGCAAGCCTGCAATGACGGCGGCGGACGTGCTTCCCGAAGAGGAGCATCCCGATACTATCGTCACCGTCAACGGCGATCTGACCGTGTATTATTACAACAGCGGTACGACCTATCACACGGGCAATACTTGCTCCACGATGCCGGGAAAGACCCTGCTGCCCATCCATCTGGAGGATGCGCTGACAAAGGGCCTGACCCCCTGTACCGCCTGTAATGCGCCCGAGGCCGAGCCCGTCGACTGAGTCGGATGCGGATAAAGGAGAAGGAAGAGCATGAGCAATCCAAAGAAGCAGGATAAGCATATCAGGCATGCGCTTATTGCCATGGTGCTGATCCTTGTGTTTGCTGCCGGAAACGGGGCTGTCGCCCTGACCGGAGATGCGGCGGCCACCTCTGTACCGGAGGTACAGCCCACCGCAGAGCCCACAATGACTCCTGCACCCACCGCAGAACCCACGCCGGAACCCACGATCGACCCGGCGATGATCCCGGCGATGCACGGCATCGGTGAATTTGAAGTGTATCACACCACGGACGGCAAGTACTATCACAGGAGCGGGGTCTGCGGCAGCATGAAGAACGGCAAGGTGCATACCCTGTCGGATGCGGTTCGTGCGGGCAAGAAAACGTGCCCCTACTGCAATCCCGTAAGCTCCGATGTGCTGGATATCACGGATCCGGTATATGTCTCTGCGGACGGCTGCTTTCACATCGATTTTGACTGTGAGTCCGTTGTCGGCGAATTCACCGTCATTGCACTGGAGGAGGCCATTGCCGATCCCGCAGTCAAGCCCTGTGACGCCTGCGGAGCGATCTATTATACCGAGGGCAAGCCTGCGCTGACGGCGGCGGACCTGCTTCCCACGTCGGATGTTCTTATTACCAAGAACGGCAACACGATCGTGTATTACGGCATCAACGGTTCCGCATATCACAGCGCCGATACCTGCGATGCAGTGCCGGGTCAAACGCTGCGCCCCATCCGTCTGGATGATGCGCTGATCAACGGATTGACACGCTGCAGCGTATGTGATGCCCCGGAGGCCGAGCCGATCGATTGAAATGAACGTGAACAAAGGAGATATAAGAGTATGAGCAATCCTATTGAGCTTCACGAATCCCCCAAGAAGCCGTTGCTGAGCGAGCATGCCAAGCATGAGATCATCGACTGGATCAAGTCCATCGTGGCGGCATTGCTGATCGTGCTGGTGGTGCGGTCGTTCTTCTTCACGCTGATCCGGGTGGACGGCGACTCCATGCGGGAGACCCTGCATGACCGGGACCGGCTGTTCGTTACCGTGCTGGACTGCAAGATCTCCGGCCCGCAGCGCTTTGACGTGGTCATATGCCACTATCCCAACCGCAAGGAGAACTTCGTCAAGCGTGTCATAGGTCTGCCCGGCGACACCGTTGAGGTCAAGGGCGGCATGCTGTACGTCAACGGCATTGAGTATCCGGAGGAATACCTGAACGAGGACCGGGTCAAACGCTTCCGCAATGGCAGCAGCGAGATGAGCATCACCCTGGGCGAGGACGAATATTTCGTCATGGGCGACAACCGGGATAACTCCAACGACAGCCGGTATGTGGGCACCCTCTCCAAGGACATGTTTGTCGGCGTGGTGCGGGCAAGGATCTGGCCGCTCAGCGACATTTGCGGCATTGCAGGCTCCGGGGAATACAATAAACAGGAATAAGTCATGAACATTCAGATATTTGCATCCAAGAGGAATTTCGATGTGCAGAAGGCGGAGCGGTACTTCAAGGAGCGCCGTATTCCCGCCCAGTTCATCGATATTTCCAAAAAGCCGATGGGCAGAAGAGAGCTGGAAAGCGTCTGCACTGCCGTGGGTCTTGAAGCGCTGGTAAAGCAGAGCGATGACTGGGAGGCTGCCTATATCCTTCAGGCGAACAAGGCGGAAGCCCTGGACAAGCTGTGCGAGAACCAGAAGCTGTTGAATACGCCGATCGTGCGCAACGGAAAACAGGCCACGGTGGGCTTTTGTCCCGAGGTGTGGGAGGGCTGGAAATGAGCAATATCCGCATCGAGAGCGCCGACGACGTGACGCTGATCGCCGAGTGCGGGGTCACGGACGGCGGGACATCGACATACCCCCAGCCGAGAGTGACCGAGGAGAACGGCGACGGCTCGTATGTGCTGCGCATCACTTGGCCGGAGGGCGAGGTATCTGCGGAGCTGCTGGGCGAGGTATATCGGAAGTGCCTGAAGCTCTGTGCAGATCGGCGCTGCTCTTCCGTCGTGTTTCCGCTGCTGAGAGAGGGGACCCGGGAGGTCACGCTGCTGTGGCGGACTGCCCTCAAGACCTGCATCGACTTTATCTACAACAATACCGCCATCGATATCGAGATCATATTTGCCGTCGAATCCGGCGTGGAGGAAGGCCGCAGGGAACTGGAACGGCTGGAAAACGAGCGGCTGGAAATGCTGCTGTCCGGTGAGGACGAGGAATGTCCGGACTGTGACGGCATTGTTCAGGCCATTGACGAATGGATGCAGGACGACAAGAAAAACGGCGTGATCATCACCGAGGCACTGGTGGAGGCACTGAAAAAGGACGTGCACGTGCTGGTGCCCGTCGCCAATGACGATGAGGTCAGCGGCAAGGACAAGTTAGGCGTTCGTGCAATGGCAAGCCCCGACGGGACCTTCGTCATTCCCGTATTCACCGGTCTGGAAGAGCTGAAAAAGGCGGGCAACAGTTCCCACTACAAGATGAGCCTGAGCGCCGTCATGACACGGCTGATGATGCCCAAGCCATGCAAGGGATTGATCATCAATCCGGCAGGTCAGAGCGTCACCGTGCCGAAAAATACCATACCGCTGATCATGAAGCTCTCCCGTCCGAAAACGCCTGCAGAGAACATGCTGGCCGAGGGCACGAGCTGCTATAAGATCGGCGAATATGACAAGGCGGTCGCACTGTTCAAGACGTCTGCCGAGCTGGGTAACATGCAGGCGATGGGCAAGTTGGGATTCTGCTGCTATTACGGCAGGGGCGTGATGGCCGACAAGGCGCAGGCAAGACTGTGCTGGGAAAAGGCTGCCATGCTGGGCGATGCGCTGGCAATGTACAAGATGGGCGACATGCTGAGGAACGGCGATCTGCCGCAGGACATCGCCTGCTCCAATATGCTGTATAAAAAAGCCCACGACATCGCTGCTGCAACGATGAACGTGGACATTCTGCCGGAGATCTGCATCCGGCTGCTGAAATACTGCGCCGGGGATTTCCCGAAGAAAAGGCGCATGGAAATGGCCATGCATACCGTGAAACTGCTGGAGATACGGGTGCTGGCGGGCGATGTGTTCGCACAGCCGCTGCTGGACGAGGCGAGAGAGATACAGTTGGCAGTGAGCAGTGAGAAATAGTTAGCAGTGTGCAGTGAGCAGTGAACAGTTATGCCGACAGCGAAAGCTGTCGGCAATTGTTATACAAGAAAGGCGGCGAAGCCGCCAAAAGTCCCTTCCCTCATCAGAGGGAAGGGGGGACCGCCGTAGGCGGTGGGTAGGGCTGATAAAGCTATGCAGATGGTGAAAACACCACTACACATACTTGTCAAGCCCTATCCGCCTCGCCTTCGCTCGGCACCTTCTCCACTGAGGTGGGGAAGGACTTTGGCGGCTGCGCCGCTATATTGTTATAAAACTTTTTCGTACTCGTTGCAGAGGGGGAACCGGATGGGCTCGTCCTCTTCGATGCCGGCAAAACGCTTGCTTTCGACGGCGAAGCGGTTATCGATGTTGTCATTGTTGACGGCGGATACCTCGCCGACCATGACGTTTCCGCCCTTGACGGAGAACAGGTGATACAGGTACGGTGTGATGGTCATGCTGCAGCCGGGCTTCAGCTCCACGGCGGTTCCGGCAGGAACAGTGTGGGCGATGCCGTCGGAATAGTAGGTGACGTCGCTCTTGTAGTCCACGGACTCATCGGGCAGAGAGTTGTAAACGGTGATGAACAGCCTTGCGCCGCCGCGGTTGATGATGTCCTCGGTCTTGCTGAAATGGAAGTGCAGCGGCAGCTCCTGTCCTTCCTTCATGATGATGAGCTTCTCGGCATAGGGACAGCCGATATTGGTGCCGAGTACGCCGTTGCGGATGGTGAACAGCACGGCACCCACTTTGTCAAAATCGCCGCTGCCGAAGTCGGTGATATCCCAGCCCCGCATTGTGGCAATAATGGTGGAGAGCTCGCTCTTGTGCGCCTTCCAGTCGTCGATCGTCCAATCGGCAAACATGGGGAGTTGGAAGCCGCAGTCACGGATGAACTGTCTGGCCTCGACAATGGCGGATCGGATCTGAGAACGTTTCATAAATGAACCTCCTTATTCAGGTGTTTTTTTCAATTTTTGAAAGGTGTTTCTGACGATATCTGCGCCTTTGTTGATATAATCGACAGCTTGTGAGAAGATATTCTGTTCGCCGCAGGCGGTGAAAGCATCCTTCCATTCCCCGGCAGTGGGACGGTCGGCATGGGCTGTGTTGATCTCCCTGTTGGAATACAGGAAGCAGCGCTCGAACAGCTCGGCGATCCGGCGGTTGAAATGATGGGCGGGCAGCTTATCCAGTCCCTTGACCGCATCGGTGCCGCTGAAAATATGGCCGTTGCCGAACAACTCCCAGAAGAGCTCTGCCAGCGTGAAGGAAACGGTGCTGCTCGTCCAACGGAAGGTGTTGTTGTTGGGCGAAATGAGGTATTCGGGCGCCGAATAGCAGGTGACCGGTTTGAAATTATAGACGGGAAAGACCTTGCCGTCGTCATCGGTATAGCGGAACTGCTCGCAGTTGATCAGCGTGACGCTGCCGTCGGGAGCGATGTATACTGTGTCGGGGCTGAGAGTGGAGGGGATAATTCCGCAATCCGACAGGCGCATTACCGCATCGGCAATGTTGGCCGCCGCAGTGTACAGGGACGGGCTTTCCGGGGGGAACTTGCTCAGCGGAACGGCGTTTTCCGGAAGCGAAGCAAGATACCCGATGACCGTTCCGTCCTCGATGAACAGCTTTTCGGGGAAGGCGCAGGCGTTCCTGCAGGACTGATACCGATCCATGTGCGATCGGATGAAGTTCAGTTTTTTGGCTATATTGACGCTGTTTTTACGCAGCTCGTCTTCGGTATAGCACTTGATGAATTTCCCGGGCAGGTTTTTGACGGTATACAGCAGGTCACGGCTGTTTTCCGAGAGGACCGCATCGGGCTCGTAATCGGAAATGCTGCTGCTGAGCGGCTTCTCCGGTTTTTCTTCGGGTTTTGTTTCGGACTCGGGCTGAGGCTTCGGCTCGTTTTTCTTATGCTTTTTCAGCGCTTCGCACCACAGTGCGGCGGTGTGCGGCATATTC
>JAZLHZ010000088.1:0-6681 GCA_045617085.1 Clostridia bacterium | reverse complement strand
CCGATTGCTACTGCCAAACTTGAAGGATTTAATAACAAAATCAAAGTCACTAAACGCATTGCCTACGGGTATAGAGATGACTTGTATTTCTTTCAAATCGTTCGCTACCTTTCTCTATACCCCACAATTCCGTGAAGAACCTAAAAACAGGCTGAAAATGAACCGAATCCGGTCATTTTCAGCCTCGTTTTATACTGTATCAGATATCCAGTGAGACAAGATCATCGATGGTTTCCCGCCGCACGGCAACGTAGTTTTCGCCGTCCTTCAGCATGACAATCGGCGGGCGGGGGATGCGGTTATAGTTGCTGGCCATGGAGTAGTGATAGGCGCCCGTGGTGAGGCAGGCGAGGATGTCGCCCCTCTTGACAGAGGAGGGCAGCGGCACATTCTCCTGCAGCACATCGCCGCTCTCACAGCAGCGTCCGGCGATGGTGCAGGTCATGTCCCTGTCTTCGTCCATCTTGCCTGCGGGAACGATGGTATACGGCGCTTTGTACAGCGCATACCGGGGGTTATCACCCATGCCGCCGTCAATGGAGACATAGTTCTTATAGCCGGGAATGTGCTTGAGCGTGCCGACCGTATACAGCGTCATGCCCGCATCGGCGACGATGCTTCTGCCGGGCTCGATGCAGATGGCGGGCAGCTCAATGCCCAATTCTTTGGCAAACTGGCGTATGTAAATGCCGATGTGATCGATGATCTGCGGAATATAGGGCGTAGGCTGCGAGGACAGATACCGCACGCCGAAGCCGCCGCCCAGATCGAGGATCTCGGCAGTATACTCTACCTTGTTCTGCATGTCGGCAATGAAGCGGAGCATGACCTCGGCACACTGAATGAACACATCGCTGTCGAAAACCTGTGAGCCCACATGGCAGTGGAAGCCCTTCAGTTTGATATGCCGGAAGGAAAGCGCCAGTCTCGTGATCTCTTCAGCCTGACCGGTCTCAATGGCAGAGCCGAACTTGGAGTCCACCTTGCCGGTAGAGATGGCGGCATAGGTATGGGGATCGATGCCGGGGGTGATGCGCAGGAGGATGCCCTGCACCTTGCCCATTTCCCGGGCAATCCGGTCAATGGCGTACAGCTCTTCCTTGTTGTCTACGACGAACAGGCCGACCCCGTGTTCAATGGCATAGGCGATGTCCTCGTCCGTCTTGTTGTTGGAATGGAACACCGCACGCTCCAGCGGGAAGCCGCCGTTGATGGCGGAGCGGATCTCGCCGCAGGATACCACGTCGATGCCCATCTGTTCCTCAGCCATGATGCGGTACATCTGCGTGAAGCTGGAGGCCTTGGAGGCATAGTATACCTGATACTTGTCGCCGAAAGCGGCGGACATGGAGGAGCGATACATGCGGCACATTTCACGGATCCTGTCCTCATCCATGAGGTACAGGGGCGTGCCGTACTTTTCCGCAAGACTCAGCGTATTCTGTCCGGCGAAAAACAGCGTGCCGTCCGTGGAGGAGATATTGGAACAAATCAGATCACTTATCATAGTTACCTCTGAAATTACAGCATGTGGGCACGAATTTCTTCGGGAGAGAGGGGGGACAAGTCGGCGGGCGCAATGTCAAAGACGGTCTTGCAGCCGACGGCACCTCTTGCGTGCATCTTGTAAATGCCTCTTGCGAATGCGAGGATGGCGCTGGATGTGAATTCGGGGTTGGAATCCAGCTTCAGACTGTACTCGATGACCGCATTGTTCTGCTTATTGAGGCCGGTCTTGCCGGAGCGGATCACGAAGCCACCGTGGGGGATGCCCATGTGCTTTTCCTTCAATTCCTCCATGGAGATGAAGTGTACGGTGGTGTCATAGTCTGCAAAGTATTTGGGCATGGTCTTGATCTCGTTCTCGATGCGGGCAAGATCTGCGCCCTCTTCCGCTACAACATAGCAGTCACGGGTGTGCATCTGCCTCGTGGTGAGCGTGGGATTGCTGCCGCTGCGGACGGCGGAAAGTGCCTCGTCCACGGGTACGGTATACTGACGGGCATCCAGCACGCCCTCGATGCGGCGGATGGCGTCGCTGTGGCCTTGGCTGACGCCCTTGCCCCAGAAGGTGTAGCTTGCGCCGTCGGGAAGTATCGAGGCGGCATACAGGCGGTTCAGCGAGAACAGGCCGGGATCCCAGCCTGCAGAGATCAGGGCGATGTGTCCGGAGGCTTCGGCAGCCTTGTTGACATTGTCAAAATGCTTCGGGATGTCGGCATGGGTGTCAAAGCTGTCCACCACGTTGAAATGCTCGGCCAGCATGGGAGTCATGACGGGCAGATCGGTGGCGCTGCCGCCGCAGATGATCAGTACATCGATCTCATCCTTGTGAAGCAGTACATCCTTGGATGAATAGACCTTCAGGCCTTCGGTATTGGTCTTGATTGCGGAGGGGTCCCGGCGGGTGAACAGTGCCACCAGCTCCATATCCGGATTCTGGCGGACGGCGGCTTCAATGCCTCTGCCGAGATTGCCGTAGCCGTAAATTGCGATCCTCATAATGCTTTTCCTCCGGTAATGTTCAAATAGTGTTTGGCAGCTTCCTTTATAGCGGAGAAGTGTTCCGTCGTCCGAGATGGGGGACAGACCGAGATGCCCAAGGATGCCCTGCGATTTCATGTTTGTTTTGCGGGCATAGGCTTCGACATCTTTGGTGTCTGAAGGAACGATGTCCGAGAGGAATTCGTACAGACGGCGGAAAACGCCGCTGCCCTGCACCTCTTTGACGAACTGGATCTCCTCCATCATGAAGCGGTTCTGATTGACATAATACATGAAGAATCCGGCGAGCCGTTCTTCTTTGTAGATCAGCAGGAGCTTCCTCGGCTCTTTTGTCAGTGCTTCGGATATGACAGAGCACCAGTCATCTTTCTTTCCGTTCAGAAGCCCCATGTTGTCAAACATGATGTCATAGAGCTTGGGCAGCAGAACGTCCTTCTTCTCCTGTGTCAGGAACTCAAAACGTGTCATTTCACGAGATCCTTCATATTGTAGAGACCGGGCTCCTGCTTGACCAGGAAGGCGGCGGCGGAAAGTGCACCCTCTGCGAACAGAGCCCGGGAGTGCGCCTCATGCTTCAGCGTGATGGTCTGGTTCTGGGTGCCGATGATGACCTCATGCTCGCCGACGATGTTGCCCATGCGGATGGCATGGATGCCGATCTCGTTCTTTTCGCGCTTGCCGAAACCGGCTCTGCCGAGGTGGTTGACCGAATCGGTGCGGACCTCATGGAGGGCATCGGCGATGGCCAGTGCCGTGCCGCTGGGTGCATCCACCTTGCGGTCATGATGCTTTTCGATGATCTCGATCTCCGCATCCGGCATGGCGGCGGCGGTCTTCTTTGCCAGGTCGATCAGTATCGCAATGCCCAGTGAGTAGTTGGCGGCAAAGAACAGGGGAATGCTCTTGGCAGCATCGACGATCATCTGCTTTTCCTCGTCGGTATGACCGGTGGTGGCAAGAACGAGGGGGAGCTTATTGGCGACTGCGAAATCCAGCAGCGCCTTGGTATTGCTGTGGTGGGAGAAATCCACGATGCAGTCCGCATCGGTAACGGCTTTGTCAAATGTCATGGCGCAGGGGATCGGCTCATTGCCCTCGGCATTGATGTCCACGCCGGCATAAAGCGATGCGCCCATATAACCGGCGCTTGCCAGCTTTGCGACCTCCTGACCCATGTGGCCGAGATATCCGCTGATCAGTATCTTCATTATCAGATCACCCCGTGAGAACGCATGATGTCAAGCAGCTTCTTTTCGTGTTCCGGCTCCATGGGAGTCAGCGGCAGACGCAGGCAGTTCTGGCCGAAGCCCATCGCAGCCATGGCGGCCTTGACGGGGATGGGGTTGACCTCGCAGAACAGCGCATCGATCAGGGGCAGGTAGTCCAGCTGCATCTGTGCCGACTTTGCCACATCGCCACGGAAGAATGCGTTGCAGATCTCTACGGTGTCGGCGGGAACGACGTTGGACAATACGGAGATGACGCCCTTGGCGCCCAGCGCCAGCATCGGAACGATCTGGTCGTCATTGCCGCTGTACACGTCCATCTTGCCTTTTACGAGAGCGCAGGTCTTGGCGATCTGGGAGATATTGCCGCTGGCTTCCTTGGTGCCGTCGATGTTCGGATGGTCGGCGAGGATGGCGGCAGTTTCGGGAAGGATATTGCAGCCGGTACGGGAAGGTACGTTGTACAGGATGCAGGGCTTGGTGGAAGCATCTGCAATGGCGGTAAAGGAAGCGATCAGGCCCTTCTGGGTCGCCTTATTATAGTAGGGCGTGACCAGAAGCATTGCGTCGGCGCCTACCTCGCAGGCATATTTGGTCAGCGCAATGGCGTATGCCACATCGTTGGAGCCGGTACCGGCGATGACGGGGACACGGCCTGCGGCACGCTCAACGCAGAACTTGATGGCGGCCTTGTGCTCGGCATCGTCCAGCGTGGAGCCTTCACCCGTGGTGCCCACGGCGATCAGCGCATTGACGCCCTGCTCGATCTGCCAGTCGATGAGCTTGCCGAAATTCTCATAATCGATGCCGTCCTTGGTAAGGGGAGTGACCAGCGCCGTTGCGACACCCGTGAAAACAGTCTGCTTCATGATAAATCCTCCTGTTTGAAAACAAATATCTGGAAACAAAGAATTGGGGAAAGTCCCGGAAGACTATCCCCAATACACATATATCCTGCATAAGTGTGTTGTGATAGCTCTCCGCATGATATGCGACAGCAGATGGGGATATTCTCCCGACTGCCAGCCAAGACACGTGCCACTGTGCCCGCTTCGGCACCCGTACCTTTCATCTGCTGCCCCGGCGGCATTTGTGTGCAGATTACTCATTGCGAAGTGCGCCTCTATCTGTCTAATAGGTTAGCACTTATTTTCCGTTTTGTCAAGTTAAGCTTTTAGAAAAACGGATCACGGGACAAAGCTGTGGATGCCGTCCTGCTCATACCAGTCAAATGTGAGTTCCTCGCCGTTCAGCAGCCAGCGGTCGGGACAGATGTTTTCCATCCAGTCCACGGGAACCAGTTCGTCCTCCTGCAGGGAGGAACGGGCGAACGCCTCTTTGACTTCAACCAGCTGGTCTTCATTCAGTACGCCGGGCTTACAGGAGATGAACAGCGGCGTTCCGGATACGGCAAGGAGTTTGAGCCACTTGCGGTTCATGCGCCAGTCCACCATTTCGGTTATGCCCACGCAGTCGCCGTCGGCGGCGAAGAAGGTCTTGTCCTGGATCATGTGGAAGGCGACGGTGTTGACGCCGTTGGCTCTCGTCTGTTCCCAGAACCTGCCGCTGGTGTCGTTGCCGGTGCGGTTGAGGTGGGCAAGGCCTGCGGTGAGATGTCCCATCACGTTGCATCCGATGATGATGGCATCGCCCGCCGCTTCATGAATGGTACGGTAGAAATCGATGACGATCTCGGCGCTCGTGCGGCTGCGGTCATAGAAGCTCCAGCCGTCGTGGCAGATGTTGGTGGTGAGATTGATGCCCCAGTCGCCGAAAAGGTCATAGGTGGAATAGTCGTGCTTGATGAGGGTATAGCCCCACTCTTCCACAATGCGCTTCGTCGTGCGGATGATGTAGTCCTTCACCTCGGGATGCGAGGGATCGAGGTACTTATTGTCACGGCTGAGATGGCACTCTGCCGAAAGACCTGCTTCGTTGTGCTCGTCATTGAGGTAGCGGATCCAGATACCCGGGCGCACGTTCATAGCCCGGATGCCGTCTGCCAGTCCCTTCATATCGGGGAATTTGTCACTGCCCTTGTCCCAGGGGGCATCGCAGGTATTCTTCTGCCAGCCGTCATCGATCACCATGTACGGACGGTTTTCCAGACCCACGCACTGTTCGGCAACGATCTTCGCATCGCCGAGAATCTCTTCATGAGAGCTGTGTCCGTAGGCATAGTACCAGTTGTTGGAGCCGTAAACCTTGTAGGGCAGGGGAAGCATGTCGTCGCAGAGCTCTTTATAAAAGCCGTGTACGGCGTGGAAGGCGCTCATATCCCGGTATTCCGCAAACACCACACTGCATACGTCGATGATTCTGCCCTTGGGGACCACGCCCATGCCGCCGCAGCGCACATCGGCCCACAGTGTAAGCCCGGTGCCGTCATACTGCCAGAAGCACATGGCGTTCGGACGCACTTTGACGCCGAAACACTCGGTGAACCGTCCGGTATAGTCAAGACAGCTGTCGGTGCCGTTGGATACCGAGCAGGTCCAGGTGAGGCAGCGCTGGGGAACGATGCCCCGCCACTCCATCAGACCGTAGCCCCGTTCATATTCGTCGCCGAGAATGTGTACCGGTTCTCTGCGCTTTTCGGCATCGGTAAGTCTCCAGTACAGACGGATATACCGCATCGGCGTTTCTTCCGAGGTCGCCGTAATTTTCAGAAGTCCGTTTTCCATGTGCAGAGAAACCTTTGCATCGGTAAGGGTCAATTCATTGCCCTGTACGGTGCGGCTTTCCTTTTCGGAATAAAGGGATAGAATATCGGGATAGCGCAGCTTCATGTCTGTGATCTCCTTACTGTTTTTTTTTATCTGTCGTTCCAGATGGGGTTGCCCAGGGCGATGCGGATGTTGTCCAGTCCGTCCCATATCTCGGCCCGGATCAGCTTATCGGTGACAGGGGCTTCAAAGGTGAAATAGGAGGTCTCATCCGGCGAAACGGG
>JAZLHZ010000087.1:0-2625 GCA_045617085.1 Clostridia bacterium | reverse complement strand
TGCAGCTCCAGGAAGGCCTGGCCGAAGCATGCGGAGAAGGTGGGGGTGGGCTCGGTGATGCCGCGCTCGGTACCTGCCAGCTTTGCGGTGAAGCCGCTCAGGAAGTAGTACTTGGTCTGCTCGGGAGTCAGGATGGATACGGGGGGCAGTACGCCGAATGCATCAGCGGACAGGAAGATGACGTTCTTTGCAGCGGGAGCGGAGGATACGGGGCGCACGATCTTCTCGATATGATCGATAGGATAGGAAACGCGGGTATTCTCGGTCACGGACTTATCGGCGAAGTCGATCTTGCCGTTCTCGTCAACGGTGACGTTCTCCAGCAGAGCGTTGCGCTTGATGGCGTTGTAGATGTCGGGCTCGGAATCCTTGTCCAGGTTGATGACCTTTGCATAGCAGCCGCCCTCGAAGTTGAACACGCCGTTGTCGTCCCAGCCGTGCTCGTCGTCGCCGATCAGCAGACGCTTGGGATCGGTGGAAAGGGTGGTCTTGCCCGTGCCGGACAGACCGAAGAAGATCGCGGTGTTTTTGCCGTCCATGTCGGTGTTTGCAGAGCAGTGCATGGAAGCGATGCCCTTCAGAGGCAGGAAGTAGTTCATCATGGAGAAGAGGCCCTTCTTCATCTCGCCGCCGTACCAGGTGTTCAGGATGACCTGCTCCTTGGAGGATACGTTGAAAGCAGCAGCGGTCTCGGAGCGCAGACCCAGTTCCTTATAGTTGTCTACCTTTGCCTTGGAAGCATTGTAAACGATGAAATCGGGCTCGAAGGAAGCCAGCTCTTCCTTGGAGGGACGGATGAACATGTTGGTGACGAAGTGAGCCTGCCATGCAACCTCAACGATGAAGCGGACGTTCAGGCGGGTGTCGGGGTTGGCGCCGCAGAAAGCGTCGACAACGAACAGCTTCTTGTTGGAGAGCTCAGCCTGTGCCTTCTTCTTCAGCTCTGCCCAAACAGCCTCGCTGACGGGATGGTTGTCGTTGGCGTACTCCTCGGAGGTCCACCATACGGTGTCCTTGGAGTTCTCGTCCATGACGATGTACTTGTCCTTGGGGGAGCGGCCGGTGAAGATACCGGTCATAACGTTGAGGGTATCCAGCTCGGTCAGCTGAGCCTTCTCATAGCCTTCGAGGCCTTCCTTGGTCTCTTCTGCAAACAGCTCTTCGAAGGAAGGGTTGTGTACGATTTCGGTAGTGCCGGTAATGCCGTACTTGGTAAGATCGATCATTTGAATCTACCTCTTTCTTATAGAATTCTGTGTCTGCGGCGAAAAAACCATTCCACCGCTTATGCGTCTATATTATAATAATTTCGGTGTCAAGTCAATGCACTTTATATTTGTCTTTTGTAAAACCTTTTGCTTTTTTCCGAACAATCGGCCAAACGGCAAACAAAACCGGCAATATCAGCAGGCACACCGAGATCGGGCTCTCGAAGACCGACAGCAGCGCCGCACCGAAGCTTCCGTTCAGGCGCACCATGCGGATGTAGTTCGTCTCCAGCAGGTCACTCAGAATGATACCCAGCACCATCGGCGCCGTGGGAAAGCCGTAGGTCTTCATGAAGCAGCCCAGCACGCCGAAGCCGAACATCCATATCACGTCCGCCGCATTGTTGTTGATGGCATAGGCACCCACCGCCGACAGCACCAGCACCATCGGCATCAGTCGCTCCGAAGGCAGCTCGCACAGTCTGGTAAACAGCCGTATGCCGGTCAGCCCGAACAGAAGCGTCAGAAACGCCGCAGCGATCAGCCCGGTCACCACCAGCGAAAATATCTGCGGCGACTGCGCCATGAAATCCGGGCCAGGCCGGAACCCGTGGATCGTCAGTGCGCCGATCAGTATCGCCGTGATGGAATCGCCGGGAATGCCCAGCGTCAGCATCGGGATGAATGCGCCGCCGATCGCCGCATTGTTGGCGGTCTCCGGGGCGATCACGCCCTCGATGGCGCCCTCGCCGAAGGGCGTTTCGGGATGCCGGACGCTCCTTTTGGCGCTGTCATACGCCAGCAGTGCCGCAATATCGCCGCCTGCTCCCGGGAGCACGCCGGTGACGATACCGATCAGCGCCGAGCGCAGGGTCAGCGGGATATACCTGAGAATTTCTTTCATCGGCGGCACGAGCCTGCCGCTCTTCTGCATCACGGGTCCGGCGTTCTTCCGTTTCAGAATGCTGAACGCCTCGCCTGCGCCGAACAGGCCGATCAGCGCCACCACGAAGCTCACTCCGCCGTTGAGGTACACACTGCCGAAGGTGAACCGCTTGACCGCCGTCACCGGATCCATTCCCACGCAGCCCACCAGCACGCCCAGCGCCGCAGACAATGCGCCCTTCAGCACGGAACCGCCGGAAAGGCTGCCCACGGTGAGCATGCCCAGCACCGCCAGCAGCAGATAGTCCACCGAGCGGAATTTCAGCGACAGCTTTGACAGCAGCGGAGCGAACAGCAGCAGCGCCAGTGCGCCCAGCACCGTGCCCGCCACGGACTGTATGGCCGCCGCCGCCATGGTCTCGCCTGCCCTGCCCTTTTTCGCCAGCGGATAGCCGTCCAGCCCCGTTGCCACCGCAGCCGGTGCGCCGGGGATATTCAGCAGTATCGCCGAGCGGGAGCCGCCGAACACCAC
>JAZLHZ010000086.1:0-11555 GCA_045617085.1 Clostridia bacterium | reverse complement strand
ACGGATAGGTCGTGACAAGTAGGTATAGTGGAGCTTTCGCCAACTGCATAGCTTTGTCAGCCCTACCCCCCGCCTGCGGCGGTCCCGCCTTCCCTGTGAGCTGGGAAGGGACTTTTTGATAACAATCAATTGCCAATTGCTGATTACTCTCTGTATTTGAACGTGATGGCGACGTCGCCGTTGTCCTTGATCTCCATCTGCAGGGTCTTGATGTACTTTGCATAGAACTGCTTGCGCTCGGCGTCGCTCATGGAAATACGGGTATTCCAGAGGGCATCGTTGAGCATGTCGTTGACGTTGAGGCGCACGGCATTGGAGATATAGGTCGTCATTTCACTGAACAGCGAGCTGATCCGCAGCTCCTCGGCGTCGCCGGTGTAGAAGTCGTCGATATAGCAGAAGAAGATACCCCTGCTCAGCAGACCCTCCATGAAGGCAGGGCTGCACTTGTGATGCTCCACCATGAAGCAAAAGCGGGCATCGTTCAGCGTGGAGACCAGCGCCCAGTAATCGGAGTCGGAGGATACGATGATGAAGGAGTCGATGTCGTTCTTATAGCGTTCCTGACACACCTTGGCGGTAAGCGTCTGGTCGATGATGGACTTGTCGGCCTTCACCCGGTCGATCAGCAGATGCTCCACGGGGATATTCGTGTGCTTGGAGAATATCTCCCACATTGTGGAGGTGTGGACATCGTTGAACAGGATGATCTTCCGGATCTTTGAGGTGTTGCTGGAGAGGCTGGTGAGGGCGGTGCAGAGGTTGGAGGCATCGGAGTTCTCGCAGTCCACGGCGATGATGATCTGCTCGCTCTCGTTGATGAAGGTGTAGATGCCGTCCTTGACCACGTCGCTCACGTCCGAGACCATGCTCTTGTCCTCAAACTCATCATGGTGCATCTCGTACAGCACACGGACGAATTTGTTGTCGCAGAACAGGATATTGCCGTTTTCCTTGGGCTTCCAGTTGATGTAGACCTGATAGGGATAGCTGTTGATATTGCCGTAAAAGACCTCGGCAGCCTCCTTGGTGCCGTTGGGGGTCAGACCGTTGGGCATGATAAACAGGTCATGCACATAGTCCCAGTTGAGCCACAGGGGCAGCACGTCCTTGCAGTTGTTTACCCGGTCACTGATGAGACGGTTCAGCTCGACAATGTGCTCGTTCAGCTTTTTACAGCTGCTTTTGTAAAACGGCACGCCGTCAAATGTGAGCTGATTGACTGCTTCGGCCGGGACATATTCCGGCATCGACATATAGGTCTTGATCTCCGCCTGCATTTTCTTATTGATATTTTTGAAGTTGCGCATGATGGCAGTGCGGATAATACAAAGATTGCGGACGATCCGGGCATTCTTGTTCTTCTCCAGCTTTTCATATACCTCCGGCTTCGGCGGCTCATGTTCATTTTCAAAAATACGTTTCGGAATGCCGATAAGATAGGCGATTGCTGAGACGACAGAGTAGGTATTGACATTGCGTGTGGCGTTATTGAACTCTTCCAGCGATGTGTAACCTTCCATAATATAATAGCTCCTTTCAGTGTAATGGTACGTATTATACACCAAAAGGAGCAATTTGTAAAGCGGTTCCCTGTGTAGGATACCGCAAACTAAGCAAGAACTAAGTATTATCGCACGACTTCGATGATCTCGTGAATGTCCACCCGGTCGAGTCTGACGATGGCTCTTCCGTTCTTCATACGGAACTTCAGCTCTCTGCCGCAGGGTCGTTGGATCAGTGCCTTCGGCTCTTTATCACAGGCGATGCTCAATACGATGTCCCGGCAGGCGGGGATGCTGTCCTCGGTGGCGCAGCCGGAATCGGTATGCCTTCCGTTGGCGTTGACCAGCTGGATGAACTGCTTTCCGTCCTTGAGAAGATCGGTGATCTCCAGCGTGCCCTCGCACTTTTGAATGCTGACCGAGGGCGTATATAACTTGGCGAGCATCTTGGTCATCAGCCGCTTTTCCAGATACTGACTGCAGGCGGCATAGGAACTGCCGATGTCTGCACCGATGACGCCTATCTTTCCCTTTCCGAAGGGCAGTACGGCGGCAAGCTTGCGGTTCCTGTCCCGGGGCGTATCGCTGACGAAGGCAACGGAGGCGCCTTTGCAGCCGATCACGCAGGGGGCGACGACGGAGCCGTAATCGATCTTGTCCAAGGTGAAACTGTACATTTTGCCGCCGAGGGCACGGACGGAGAAGGGTAGTCCGGCGCCCGAGAACAGCTTGCAGGTGTGTACGCCGACCAGCACGAGGCTGCCGCCGTTTTCTGCATAGGAAATGAGCTCCTTCACGGTCTCTTCGGCCAGCCCGAAGTACAGCTCCGGCACGATGATGACCGGGTATTCGGCATAATGTCCCTTCAGCGTATGCTCCGAGACGACCTCGGTGGAATGTCCGGCATCGCAGAGCAGGGCGGTCAGTCCCATGATCTTCTCCCAGCCGTTGCGGGAATACAGCGATTCGGACTCGTGCAGACGGTCATATGTGGAGAGCAGGATGGCAGCCTGATGGCGGGCATGTCCCCGGAAGCAGTAATCCTGACGCTGCCGCATGAAATCTGCCAGCGGCTTCATGCGCCGGATCTGATCCATCCGGGGAGCGCCGTCGGGATACTGGGTGATATAGTTCTGGAATCCGCCGCCCAGCGAGATGACCGAGGCGGCTTCCTGCATGATCTGGGTCGGATGCTTGGCGATGTGTCCATTTTCGGTGTTGCGGAAGTTCCATGCCATCAGATCCCATGTCTTTTGCTGCTGGGCAATGGCACGGGCGGCATAGCGGGCGGAGTTGAACGAGTTGCCGGGGTTGAAGTCGCCGGAGAGGAAGTCCACGTCTGCCGATACGGCTTCGGGCATGTGGTCGGTATATGCCCAGTTGGAGGCTACCTGAAAATCGGGAGTGGCTTCGTGCAGGGCATCGACATATTTGCGCACATGGCGGCGGAACAGTTCCCGGCAGAACTCCCGGTATTCCTCGTAATGCGGCTTGTCCGGTGTGTCGGGCAGGATGCCGTTCAATGCGATACCGGTCTCCCGTTCAAACTGTGCCAATGTCTCCGGGTCAAAATCGACCCTGGTGCCCCAGCATTCGCCGTCCACCCATACGCCGTTGACGCCGTACTTGAGCGCCAGCTCCTTGAGCTGCGGGATCATCAGGTCGTCTGCATACCTGCCGTTGGTGCGGGTCACGCCCATGCTGCCGTTACAGCCGCTGCGCTTTCCGTCCGCAAGCAGCACCGCCTGATCGGGATGCTCGGCGCAGTACTTCTGATCGATCACGCCGGAATAGTGCATGTACAGCGCCACGTCCTCTTCCTTTGTGACCCAGCGCCACAGCTTCAGCGGGTCGCCGTTCACGGGGGCGGCATCGTTGAATTGCGGCATGGCATTGCCGCAGGCGGTGGGATACGATGTCCAGCCCGGATGCCCCTTGCAGTCGATCTGTAGAAAGTCAGGCTTCAGCAGCGTGCAGATCTCCCGAATGTCCTCCTCGGACAGGGTAGCGCCGACGACGGGGCCGTTCTTGGCATCGGGCGTGGCGTGAAAATCAAAATGCAGTCCGAAAAAGCTGTCGGAACGTCTTTTCATAGCCTCTCCTCCTGTCAGTATGAAAGGCGGATGGGATTCCTGCCGAATATGGCGGCGATCTCTTCAATGGGGAGCTTGGGATTTCTGTCCATGTCCAGCAGACCGTTGAGCTCCTGATATACGTCGGTGAGCTGGGTATAACAGTAGCCGCGTATGCTCTTGATGTCGATGAGATCGTCTGCGGATTTCCGGAGAGCGGCGAGGAACTGGGCTTCGGTTTCATATTTATCCGGCCACAGCGCAGCGCTGAACTCGGTGAGGAGGATCGGCTGACCCTCATATTTCTCGCCGGGGGCCATGAGGGGATGTCCTGCCCGGGCGGAGCTGCTGCTGGAAACGAAGGCGGGATCGTCATAGCATTGCTTCATGCGCTCACCCATCTCCCGGTATTCGTGCAGCGGCAGAATGTCGGTGGGATTGAAGTTCTCCCAACCGTCGCAGGTGCTGACGAGACGGGTCGGATCCTTGGTCTTGCACAGGTAGTACAGGCAGCGGGCAAGGTCGCTCTGACGGGGATCGCCGATGTTGTGGCGCAGTCCCCAGGTCTCGTTGATGGGCACATAGCAGACGAGGGACGGATGGTTGTAGTCCCTGTCGATATATTCCTCCATGCTGCGCAGAGCATCCTTCTGTGCATCCTCGCAGAAACGGTAGAACGAGGGCAGCTCGCCCCAGACCAGCAGACCCAGCCGGTCTGCCCAGTACAGGTACTTCGGATCCTCAAATTTCTGATGCTTGCGCACGCCGTTGAAGCCCATCGCCTTGGTGAGCTCCACATCCTTCTTGTAGCCGGAATCGTCGGCAGGGCGGTACATGCCCTCTTTCCAGTAGCCCTGGTCCAGCACCAGCCGCATGTAGAAATGGACGTTGTTGAGGAAGACACGATCTTCGAATACATGGATCTTCCGCATGCCGAAATACGTGTATACCGTGTCGGTACTGCCGGCGCAGGCGAGGGTCATGTCGACGCATACCAGATTGGGATTGTCCGGCGCCCACATCAGATGCTTGGCATCGTGATAGCCGTAATCGTCAAAGGGGAATACCATCCGGGCAAACTCGCCCTCCACGGAGGAGGAAAGTTGAAGCAGTGTTCCCTCGTGGTTGTAGACGGAGGCGGACAGCGTACCGGATACCGCCTTGCTGAAGCGGATATCGGCATAGCAGCACAGCTTGTCGAGGTCGGGCGTATACTTGATCGAGACGATGTGCGCTTCGGGCACGAACTCCAGCCATACCTCCTGCCAGATGCCGCTGGTCTCATAGTAGTGGACACGGCTGGGCTCCGGATCCCAGGTCTGCTTGCCCCGGCACTGGGAACGGCTGCGGGTATCGGTAACATAGACGTCGATATCGAAGCAGTCGCCGCAGACGAACTCGGTGATGTCGCAGGCGAAGGGCGTGTAGCCGCCGCTGTGCTCTGTGGCAAAGCAGGCATTGATGTAGACTCTTGCGCTGTGATCCACGGCGCCGAAGTGCAGGATGATGCGCTTGTCCTTGGCAGTATCGGGAAGCTTCACACTGCGGTGATAGCGCATGGTGTCGTAGTGATCCCGCATGCCGATGCCGGAGGCCTCGCTCTGGTAGGGGAAGGGGACGATGATGTTCTTTTTCAGCTTGCCGTCATGGGGGAACGTGATCTCCCATGTGCCGTTGAGGCTCATATAATCGGTGCGGATAAAGTCGGGACGGGGATATACCGAGCGGTCAAATGCGTAATCCATAAGCTTACAGGATCCTTTCCTTCAGGGTTTCGGGCAGCGGCGGGATGGCGCCTAACTGCGTCACCACATAGTCGGACATGGCAACGCCCCGGTTCAGGCACTCGGTCAGACTGCGGTTCTGCAGATAGTTGTGCATGAAGCAGGCGGAGAAGCTGTCTCCGGCGCCCACGGCGGAAACGAGCTTGCTGACCGGCTTTTCCGAGTACAGGAAGCACTCGTTCATGGCGCTGTACAGCATGGCGCCGTCTTTGTCCAGCGTGACGATGATGGTATGCAGATTGGGGAAGGCATTGGAGAGCGCCATGCACAGGCTCTCATTGTAGTCGCCGCCCCGCACTTTGGCAATGCCGTAGTCCTCCAGCAGCCGGTATTCCTCCCGGCTCAGCTTTACGATGGTGGAGTGCTTCAGTGCTTCCACCGTCACCTCGGGCGATATGAACGGCTTGCGCACGTTGATGTCGCAGAAGACTTCGGAAAACAGGCCGCTCGTCATCAGATCGAGGCAGGTGTTTCGGGATACCTCTCTCCTGCGGGCCAGAGTGCCCAGATACAGCATGTCATAGCGCCTGTTGATCTTTGCGGTGATGTAGTCGTAGGCGATGTTGTCCAGCAGGTCATAGCTCGGCTTGCCGTCCGGCATCAGCGTGACGTGGCAGGCGCCTGTGGGCACCTGAGCGACGGTCATGAGGTCGCTCTGTACACCCTTGCCTTCGATCTCCTTCAGCGCCGCACGGCCCAGCTCGTCATCGCCCACGGCGGAGACCAGATGCACCTCGTCGCCGAGGGAGGCCATGTGGGCGGCGAAGTTGAAGGCTGCTCCGCCGATCTCTTTCTTTTCGCCGAAGATGTCCCAGAGGATCTCTCCGAATATCAGTGCGCTGCTCATACTTTCGCTCCGGTTCTCTCCGCCATGTCGGCGGAGGTGTTGTTGTTGACGGCATCCAGGCACAGGTACGCATCGTATTCCGGTGCAAACAATTCAAAGGAGCCCCGGTCGGTGAAAACGGTGAAGGGCTTGTCCGAGGGCATATACCGGATCGAGTTGTCTCTGCAGGTGATGCTGTCCCGGGTAAGTTCGATCCTGTTGCCGAGGATCGTGATCTCGCAGGGGCAGCTGTCCGGCCTGAACACGAGCTTCTGCGGTCTGTCGCCGTCGGGCTTTTCGGTGAACAGCGCAGTAAATTCTTCGATGGGCTGCATCGTCAGCACGGGCTTTCCGCAAAGCGTTTTCAGCTTCATTTCGCAGGGCGTGGTCATGCTGCTGCCGAAGCTGACACCCGGTATCTTGCTGCGGTTCCAGCCGATATGGATGCGCCGATCCGGAATATCGGAGAATGTCTGTGCCGCATAGTGCAGGCCGCCGTTCATCAGGCTGCCGCTGTATTTGGGACGGAACAGTCCGCCCTCAAACTCGCCGATATAATATCTGCTGTGGGCGGCGGTGAATATCCAGTACCGCCTGCCGCCGCAATCCAGCGGAAACAGGTCGGGGCACTCGTTGTCGTTTTCCAGCTTCAGCGTCTGCAGGATATTCCAGTTCAGCAGGTCGCAGGACTTGAATATCGCAAACTCGTCGCCGTCCAGATACAGCGCAAGGAGAAAGGCGTTGACCTCGTCACACCATACGACCTTCGGGTCCCGGTTGTGTCCCTTGATGTGGGGGATGATCTGCCCGTATTTTTTGAAGGTCTTTGCGCCGTCGGTGCTGTACGCCAGTTGCTGGGTAAAGGGGGTCCCGGCAGCGGTGTAGAACAGCAGCAGCGGGTCGTGCTCATTGCACTTGAGCCCGGTCACGTTGTTTTTGTCGATGATGGCGGAGCCGGAATACATCGTTCCGGTGTCGTCCGGGAACAGGGCGATCTCCTCCTCCGTCCATCGGATCAGATCATCGCTGACCGCATGACCCCAGTGCATGTTGCCCCAGATATTTCCGACAGGATTATGCTGAAAAAACATGTGATAGTGACCTTCATAATATACAAGGCCGTTGGGATCGTTGTTCCAGCCGTTTCTTGCGGTGAAATGGAGCAGGGGACGCTTATCTGAGAAATGATCCTCCGTGTCCAAAGCATCGGTGAATACGGGCGCAAAGGCGTGTCTTTCATCGTCAAAAGACAGCGTGAGCTCCTTGCCGAGCTGCTCCCGCAGGTCATACTCATAGACAAAATCCGCAGGCTCGCCGCAGAGATAGTCAAGCGCCACGACGCTTTTTCCGTTTTCCGCAAGGGCCAGCTTTGCCTTTTCGCCGTCCCATTTGACCGGTACCTTCAGATACCGCTTTTCGATCTTCATTACAGTGTACCGCCTCTCAGCTTATTCAGTGACCGCTCCACGGCATCCTTGCTGTTGCCCCAGGGCTTGTCGGCGTTGCGGTAGTCTTTTTTCAGCGTGAACCATTCCAGTTCGCTCTCGACCCGCTTCAGGTGGGTCAGCTCCAGCTCGGTCACCATGTCGATGAAGTCCTGCAGCTCCTTGCCGGAGAGCTGCTTGGGCGCTTCGTCCAGCACCATGGCGTAATGGTCAAGGCAGAAGCCCTTGGAGTTCTTCAGCGCTTCCCGGAACTCGCCGTCATGCTTGTACATATACATTACGGTGTAGGCGTAGCGCTGCATGGTGGTGTTCAGCTGATCACACAGGATGCACTGATCGGCGATGTCCTTGATCTGGGCGGCGCAGGAGGCGAAGTCCTCGCTCTTCTTTCCCATGCGGGCGACGAAGTTCTTTTTGCCCTCGCCCTCACCGGCGGTTGTCAGCGTTTTTGCGTTTTCACTGAGCTTTTCGATGATGCGCTTCATGTAGGTATCGGTCATCAGCGCCAGACCTAACTTGTTGTTGATGTCGAACATCATTTTGAAATGGCGGCGGCAGAAGCCCTTTTCGTTGACGGCGACCCGGCGGTCCGGCTCCATGACGGAGGCGCCGAGGAACAGGTCCACATAGTTGTCCTCGTTCTTCTTTGCGAGGACGCAGAGCGGACATTCGCAGTCGGTCTTGTAGGCATCCCATACGGGAATGGTATCGATATGCTGATTCATAGGCAGACTCCCCTTTGTATTATAAGGTGTACGTACATTTTTCCGTATCTTAATTATACCAGCTTTTGTTGAAAAAAACAATACCTTGACACAGATTATCGGTTGTGATACAATAAAGGGTACTGCGAATTTGAGAAAACAAAGAAGGGTTCATATTTTGGAGACTTTTGATGTGATCGTGGTCGGTGCGGGACACGCCGGCTGTGAGGCGGCGCTGGCCTGTGCCAGAATGGGACATAAAACGCTGCTGCTGACGCTGAATCTGGATTCCGTGGCGCTGATGCCCTGCAATCCCTCCATCGGCGGCACGGCAAAGGGACACCTCGTCCGGGAAGTGGACGCCCTCGGCGGCGAGATGGGTCACGCCATCGATGATACCTTCCTCCAGTCCCGTATGCTGTGCATGGGCAAAGGCCCGGCAGTGCACTCGCTGCGGGCGCAGGCGGACAAGCTGCAATACCGGCTGCGGATGAGAAAGGCCATCGATAATCAGGAAAATCTGTATCTGCGTCAGGGCGAGGCGCAGGATATCCTCACCGAGGACGGAAAGATCACGGGACTGACCACCACCACCGGCGATACGCTCGCCTGCAAGGCGCTGGTGCTGTGCTGCGGCGTGTACTTAAAGAGCCGCATCATCATCGGCGAATGCTCGTGGCAGGGCGGCCCGCAGGGACTGGTGGCGGCAACGGCGCTGACGCAGTCGCTGGAAAAACTGGGCTTCTCCATCCGCCGTTTCAAGACCGGTACTCCTGCCAGAGTGGACGGCCGAACCGTGGACTTCTCGAAGATGGAGCCCCAGTACGGCGATGAGCCGGTGGTGCCCTTCTCCTTTATGGAAGACCGGCAGCTGAAAAACACCGCTGCCTGCTATCTTACCTATACCACGCCGGAGACCCACCGCATCATTCGGGAAAACCTGCACCGGGCTCCGATGTTCAACGGCAGCATCAACGCCACCGGCGCCCGCTACTGCCCTTCCATCGAGGCGAAGGTCGTCCGTTTTGCGGATAAGGAGCGGCATCAGGTGTTCCTGGAGCCGGAAGGCGACTACACTGTGGAATGGTATGTACAGGGCGTTTCCACCAGCATGCCCGAGGACGTGCAGCGGGAAATGTACCACAGCATTCCGGGTCTGGAGCATGCCGAGATCATGCGTCTGGCGTATGCAATAGAATATGACTGCATCGATCCGCTGCAGCTGAAGGGCGACCTTTCCGCACGGCAGTATAAGGGCCTGTACTGCGCCGGACAGATCAACGGCACCTCCGGCTACGAGGAGGCGGCGGCGCAGGGCATCTATGCCGGCATCAATGCGGCGCTGTTCGTGGAGGACAGGGAGCCGATGCTGCTGACGAGGACAGATTCGTATATCGGCGTGCTGGTCGATGACCTCACCACCAAGGGCACCGACGAGCCCTACCGCATGATGACCTCAAGAGCCGAGTACCGGCTGCATCTGCGGCAGGACAACGCCGACCTGCGGCTCACAGAAAAGGGCTACCGGGCAGGTCTGGCAAGCAAAGAGCGGTATGAGCGGATGCTGGAAAAGAAGGCGGCTGCCGAGGAGATCGAGCGCAGACTCAAGGAGCGCTTCGTGCCTGCGGATGATAAGCTGCAGACATTCCTGGATGCGCACGGCGAGGCTAGATGCGAAAAGGGCGCTCTGCGGCTCAGCGAGCTGCTGTGCCGTCCCACCGTGACCATCAAAGAGCTCATTGATTTCTACGACTGGATCGGCACGCAGCGTGCGGATGCGCTGGAGCTGGCGGAGATCAACATCAAGTATGAGGGGTATCTCGGCCGTCAGCAGACGCAGATCGACCAGTTCCGCAGGTCCGAGGCACTGCTGATGCCGGAGGACATCAACTATCTGGAGATCAACACCCTGCGCATCGAGGCCCGTCAGAAGCTTCAGGCGCAGCGTCCCGTATCGCTGGGACAGGCATCGAGGATCCCGGGCGTGTCCCCGGGCGACATTGCGGTGCTGATGGTATATCTGGAAAAGCACAGGAGGAACAGCGCAAGTGAAGCAGATGATACTTGATGCGGCGAAGGCCAACGGATTGGAGATCTCCGAAGCCGCCGCCGAAAAGCTCTGTGTGTATCACGAAATGCTCACCGAGGCCAACAAGGTCATGAACCTCACGAGGGTCAGCGACGATCCGGCGGAGGCCATCGACCGCAACTATATCGATTCCATCCTGCCGATGGGGCTGCTTAAGGGCGCAAAAAATCTGTGCGACGTGGGCAGCGGCGCAGGCTTTCCGGGCATTCCGCTCTCCATCGTCTGTCCCGAGGTGCATATCGTGCTGATGGACTCCCTCGGCAAACGGGTCAATTTCCTGAACAGCGTCATCGAAAAGCTGGGGCTCAATGCCGAAGCCGTTCATATCCGGGCGGAGGACGGCGCAAAGGATCCGAAATACCGGGATACTTTCGACGTCGTGACCGCCAGAGCCGTAGCCGCCATGCCCGTGCTGTGCGAGCTGGCGCTGCCCTTTGTCAGGGTCGGCGGACGGATGCTGGCATATAAGGGTCCGTCGCTGCCGGAGGAGCTGGAAACCTCCGGAGCGATCCTGAAACGCCTGCACGCATCGGTGACCGAAACGCTGCCGGTGCGTATCGCCGGAAGAGACTGGGAGCACAACGTCTGCATCATCAAAAAGGAAGCCCCTACTCCGAAGAGCTTTCCGAGAAAAGCGGGAGAAGCGAACCGGAACCCGATACTTAATTAGCAATGTGCAATTAGCAATTAGCAATTTGGACGGCGGTGGGAAGGGACGATAAAGTAATGCAGTTGGTAAAAACACCACTGTCAGAGCTCTATCAGCCCTGTCCGCTTCGCTTTCGCTCAGCACCTTCCCCACTGAGGTGGGGAAGAATTATTTATAATACAATAAAATACCATCTCCGGCATATGCTGGAGATGGTGAGGCGTGACAAGTATGTTTATTGAGTTTTCAATTGCTAATTGCACATTGCTAATTCAAAAACTCCTCACTCCTGACTCTTACTTTCCTGCCTCGACGATGGCCTTATTGATCTTTCTTCTCAGCTCGAAGATATATTCCTTGCTCCTGGGGTACTTGTCGAACTCGACCTCGCCCTCGGCGTCGATCATGTCGACAACGGTCTTCTTGTCGGTGAGGGAGGCGAGCAGCTGCATGGCCCGCAGGTCCTGCATGCCGTGGAAGT
>JAZLHZ010000085.1:0-2832 GCA_045617085.1 Clostridia bacterium | reverse complement strand
TGCCGACCCACTTCACACCGGCGACCTGATACTCGCCGCCGACGATGCCGGGCATGCAGTTGATGCGGCCCTTGGTATATTCGTCCTCGGGATGATGGCCGAAGGGCATGGCGACCTTGCCGGGCATGATGGCGTCGCCGCTCATGCACAGGGCATATGCCCGTTCCACATCATGAATGGTCTGCTTCATGTCGCCAGAACCGGCGGCTTCCATTTCTTTGTTGTTCAGGAAAAGAATATCAAAAGACATAGGACTTGTTTTCCTTTCAGACTTTATGGGCATCTACGGTCTCGTTTCCGGTGATGACGGCGTTATCCGCCAGCACGGCGGGCATATTGGCCATGGAATCGGCTTCGGTGATGGGGCGGATGACCTTGCAGGGCCCACCGGCTGCGACGGACTTGGCAGGGATGTCCCTCGTGACGACCCTGCCTGCACCGATGACACAGCCGTCTCCGACGGTGACGCCGGGGCAGACGACCACATTGGCGCCGAACCAGCAGTCACGGCCGATCTTTACGGGTTTGGCGTAGCACATGTGCTTGATCTCGCCCTTCTCGTTATACATCATATACCGCTCCTCGGGAAGCAGGGGATGCACGGGCGTGACGATGGTCAGGTTGGGGCCGAAGTTGCAGTCGTCGCCGATGGTGACGGGGGCATCGTCCTGAATGGTGGTGTTGTAGTTGAAGAACACCCGCTTGCCGATACGGGTATGGACGCCGTAATGGAAGAATATGGGGCCCTGAAGGAAGCTGCCTTCGCCGAACTCGGCGATCAGCTCATCGGTGATGGCCTTGCGCTTTTCGACTTCATCCTCGGTGGTGAGGGAGTAGGCGTGGCTGAGTTTGTGAGCCTTGAGCTTGATGGCGCGCAGTTCCTGTGCGCCGGGCGCAAACAGGGTGCCGTTGAAGATCTTCTGTTCCTCGGACATGATATCAGCTCCTCTGAATATCAAGCCGCCCGAAAAAAGCTTCGGGCGGCTTGGAAATGTGCGGATTAATTACTTGATCTCGAGAACCACTACGCTGTTGCGCTTCATGGGAACACGCTTCAGAGCCTTGGTGCCGACGAGGTAGTCGGTGGTGTACAGCTCCAGATCGTGCTCGTTGTCCAGCATGTACATGTTGCAGACGCTGTTCTCGGCGATGGCGTTCAGCTCGACGTCGACGATTTCGTCGTCGCTCTCGTGGTTGCTCAGCAGGACATAGTTGGTCTTGCCGTCGGTGGCAGCCATGGAGAATACGTTGCTCTCGGTGCCGAACAGGTCGACCTGCTTTCCGGCACGATAGAGGTAGTTGTAGGCCTTGAAGCCATAGAAGGTCTTCTGCTCTACGCCGTACATATCGAACAGGCCGCAGAAGATCATATGGGGCTGTGCGTCATAGTACACGGCCATATCCATGGGGGAGTTCTGCATCTGGATCATGGTGGCTACGGCGAAGGAGCAGCCGGGCATGGTCTTCTGCTGCTCGAAAGCATCACGCTTTTCCTTCTTGGAATTGCGGGAATGCATGCCTTCCCAGGAGCCGGGAACCATGTAGTTCCACTCGTCAAGGATGGAGGGAACATCCGGATAGCCGTACTCTACGAGGTAATGACGGGCGACTTCGGCGGCACGCTTGTAGTCGGTGACATTGCTGCCGGAGGAATACTTATGCCAGGAGAAGAAGTCCAGAGGAGCCTTTGCCTCGGAAATGGCCTTGAAGAAGCCGGTCATGAAGGTGGGGTTATCCACGGTGCAGCCCGCATAGCCGCCGACCAGTACGTCAGGGCAGGCTTCCTTGATGATCTTGGAAGCGGTGATGTACAGGCGATAATAGTCCTCGGGAGTGCCGTCGTTCCACATGCAGACATGGCCGTCAGCCTCGTTCCAGATCTCCCAATACTTGATGCCGAAGTGGAAGCCATTGTTCCAGCCTTCGTTATAGTGCTTGATGACGTGGACGCAGATGCGGCTCCACTTCTCGAAATCCTTGGGCTTGAAGGCATAGATCTTCTCACGGACATGCTCGATGGAAACGCCCAGACGGTACAGGGGCTCTGCGCCGCTGCGGTAGATGGCATCGATCAGGTCGTCGGTCTGAGAGAAGCGGTAGCTGGCGGGATCGTTTTCATCCTTGTCCCAGTCGGGGAAGATCTTGGGGATATCCACCTGATAGGGGTTGGGCCAGTCGGGATCGTGCAGACGGACGATAGGAATGCCGGCTTCCTTGAAGGAAGCAACGGTGTCGGTCAGACCGCCGTAGGTGACAGGGCCGTTGTTTACGCCGTGCATGGGCTTCACGGGGCCCAGCACCTTGGAGAAATTGACATGAATTCTGCTCATGGGAATCGACCTCCTGTTTAGTTTACCCCTACATTATATACTCAACAAAAGTCTTTGTCAAGGGGGAAAACAGGGGATAAAGAAAAGGTTCATCATTGGATCGCTTGGTAAAGGAGCATTATATTGATACAACTGCCCATAGTCCTTCCCCGGCTCACTGGGGAAGGTGCCGAGCGTAAGCGAGGCGGTTGGGGCAGGATAAGTATTGCAAGTGGTGTTTTCACCAACTGCTTTACGTTATCAGCCCTACCCACCGCCTGCGGCGGTCCCCCCTTCCCTCTGATGAGGGAAGGGACTTTTGGTAGTTGCAACTTACTACACAAATCCGTGATGAGCCATTTTTTCCACATTATACCATATATCCGCCGTTTCTGTCAATAAAAAAGACGGCAGTTTCCTGCCGCCTGCACAAATATCAGATTGCTCCTTCGATAAAGCTGACCACGTCCGCCTTGGGCATATAGCCGACGGTCTGGGCAGCGATCTCGTGATTCTTGATGAG
>JAZLHZ010000084.1:0-2993 GCA_045617085.1 Clostridia bacterium | reverse complement strand
CGTCATGACGGCCGCCATGCTGATCCTGCTGGTGGCAGTGCTCATCACCACCCTGCTCTACGTCACGAAATACTACACCGCCAGCTACATCTGCCGGAGAGTGGTCCGAACCATCGAGGTCACGGGCGAATACAACGAAGCAAGCATCTACGCTCTGGCAGATTCCCTCGGCGGCAGCAGTATGGACGACCTGAGAATCCGGGTGGAAGCGCCCTTCCTGTTCCGGAAAAGACTCCGGAAACTCCGCAGAGGGGAAACTTCCTTTCCGCTGCGGCGCCACACGGAAGGTCAGGTATCCGCTCGCCGGTGCGCCCGAATATTGATTATATGTCGGCGTCAGGCCGCCATAGCTCGCGACGGCTTCCGCCCCCTCCATCTGGGCAGATGAAATGATGAGGGCCAGCCGCCCTTCCGTCACGGTTATGCCGGTATTTGCAGCGGAAGCACTTCCGATATCAAAGCCTTCGGAGCTGACGATGATCCCGCTGTCGTTGATCGTAAGGTTTGCACCCCACAGCTCCATTTTTGTTTCGCGCAGGAACGGCATCGGGCTGAACGGGGTGATTTCACGGTCCGGGTTTGCGCTGTCCGCACCATCGGATGAAAGACGCTCCAAGTAAGATTCCAACGCGGAATCGGCAGCAGAAGCCCCCTGACGAAGCAGAGCTCCGGCAACGGAACATGTCAAAAGAGCCATTGCGATCAGCCACAGGCTGGCAGTCAGCAAGAACAGTTTCCCAGACAGAACGCCGAATAGAGGTTTTCTTTTCACGAGCGGTATCCTCCTGCTTATAGATGGTGTTGACGATTCAAGTGGAACGATAAGGCACGTACGATTTACACGGATAAGTCTTCCCAGCTTTTGCTTTAGATGTCTAATCGAATATGATTGTCTGGTTCGTTTTCTCGTATTTCTCTGAGATTCAGTTGTCCAGAAGTCCCTTCTTCTACATCTGCGGAAGTCCCAGTGTCAGCACCAGCCCGGTCTTCGTGCGCCGCACGGCACAGAAGCTGCCGGGTATGTCGGCTGCCGCCTTCCGCAGCTTCACGCCCGGCGCGTCGCCGCTGGCTGGGTTGATATACACGCCATTCCAAAGAAGGTAGAACCGTTCTTCCTTCGTATGGCGACTGCAGCATACCTCTGCCTCTGCGAGCAGGAAATCTGCCTTCCGCCGCGTGGTCAGGATCATGAGCTTCCCGCTCTCGCCGTATGCGATGGTCTCCCGCAATAGTGCCAGCAGCGCGGTTTCCAATCTTTCGGGAGTTGTTTGTATCCTGCCGTCCTCCTGCAGTTCCCGCCGGATCTGATAACCGCGATCCAGTAATACGGGCAGCAGTTTTCCCTCTGCCTGCCGGAAAGCGGAGATTAGAGCGGGACACGCCTCTGCAGGGATCATCTCCGGCAGCTGGCGGGCAGCCTCCTGCATCTGCCGCCGCAGGAGATATCCCGAGGTAACCGCTTGCAGTTCACTTGCTTGCAGGGGGAAATCAAACTCTGCGGTTGAAACCTGAAGCGGTTCCTCTTCCAACGACGCTTTGAGTCGCTGTAACGGTCGAATCACCAACGGGAGAAGTGCGCCGCACAGGAACCATGCCAGCAGGAGAAGCAGTCCCAGCGTCAAAGCGTAGATCGGAAGCAGACTGACCGCCGCTGTCAGCAGAGGACTGAAGCCATAGGCGCCCATGACGAATCGGCCCGGATTTCCGGCTCCGTCCCGAAGCCACGCCCCTCGAAGCACGGCGGTCTGCAGCAAACGGCTCGAGTCGAAATGCAGCCATCCGCTGTCGAGCCCATCCATCAGATACGCAGGCGTCCGATTCCCGGTAGGCATGGATTGAAGTGCTTGATATTGGTTCCCGCTTTCTTTCGAGCCGGGGTATTCAACAGCGGGAAAGGAACCTTTTCGCAGCGGGCGCTCTTCAAATGTCAGATATGTCTTCAATGAGACGTATGTCTGCCACGTGAACTGATACGCAGCTTGACCATCGAACGGAATGGCACTCAGTTTTCCGTACAGCATGGTAATGCCAGCCTGAAAATCTTCGCCGTCTCCTCGTGCAAATCCTGCGTTGCTGACGATTTTCCCTTCTTCGTTCATCGTCATGCTGCCGGTATAAATCTGAATCGGGCGTTTCCACAGGAGGGGCAGCGAAGTCTCCGGCATCAGCGTCTGTATCGGCAGCGTGAGGCAGCTTTCCGCATCGGTCGCGTTTGCCGCCTTCTCTGGGAAGCTCTCCCTCGCCCCGGTGATCGCGCTTTCCAGCCATTCGGTCAACACAGGTCGTGCCTGCCGCTGGATATCCCCCGCCAGCAGCACCGTCGCTGCCGCCATCATCAGAAGCCAGTAGATGAGCAGCACCGCCAGCAGTTTCAGACCGAAGATCCGGCGCAGCGGTTTTCCTTCCCTCAAATCACGATTGCCTGCCCGGTTGTCATACTTCACATCCCCTTCCGGCAGAGCCAGCGGCGCTGCGGCTTCGTTGAGTCTTTCGGCGAGAGAAAGAACGTCTTCGGCAGAGGCTACGTCTTCCTGATTCATGCGCACACGCAATTTGCCCAGCACAGCATAATTCTCATCAATTCGCGCCCGCACTTCCCTCAGCGTATCGGGGATCTTTTCCGGATCCTCCAGCAGTTCGGCAATCTCCTCCACATGGAAATATGCGCGGCGCAGCGTTGCCACCGCGGAGAGGAGGCGCACGTGTTCCTCTCTGTAATCCCGCCATAAACGTCCGTTCTTTTCCTCCATGTCGGGTATGACGAGGCCGCGGCTCTCATAATAGCGGATGGACTGTTCGCTCAAACCGCTCAATCGGGCAACTTCCTTGATGCGCATATCCATCACCTCGCTGTCAGCGTAACATATATACCAAGTATATAGTCAAGTACAAGTTTTAGAACATTTGAAATTTCCGCGAATCCCGGGCTGTTTCTGCCACCTACATTATAGTACAGTATGGCATCTGCTCAAGATGCGTGGGTTGCCAGCTGG
>JAZLHZ010000083.1:0-8260 GCA_045617085.1 Clostridia bacterium | reverse complement strand
CATCTGCATGTTCTCGTCGCCTCTGGGCTGGAAGCCGATGGTCAGAACCTTGCCGCTCTTCTTCTCGGCACGCATGATCTCAACAGCCTCTTCGGTGGTCACGCAGAAGGGCTTCTCCAGCAGGACGTTGACGCCATGCTCAAGAGCATAGATGGTGGGCACTGCATGTGCAGTGTTGTAGGTGCAGACGGAAACGCCGTCCAGCTCCTCATTGTCGATCATTTCCTTGTGGGAAGGATAGAAACGTACGCCTTCCACACCGAAGCGCTTCATGAAAGCTTCTGCCTTGCCGGGGATCAGGTCTGCAGCAGCAACGATCTCGACGTCGGGCATGTTCTTATAGCTCTGAATGTGGGACTCTGCGATCCAGCCGGTACCGATGATACCGATCTTCAGCTTGCGGGAAGTGTCGACCTTCTCCTCTTCAACAGCCTGAGTAAACTGGCTCAGGACTTCATCAGCGTTCTTGCCCATGGTAAAAACCTCCATTCAATATTGTAAATGATTTTCACATCGGGATGGGAGCAAATCCCCCATACGCTGTCGATTATAGCATACTTTTTTCATCTTGTCAACAATTGTTTTTACACCTTCAGCCGATAGCGGCGGGTTCTGTTGGCGCCCACGGATTCGATCAGGTCTTCTTCCGCCATCCTCGCAAGGATACTGCGGCTTCTGGGTGCACTCAAATCAAGCATCCGGGCGATCTCCGTGTTCGTTGCCGCCGGATGATCCGTCAGATACTGTATTACGGTGTCCCGCTGCATAAGATATTGCAACCGTTTATTATCGCTTGCCTTTCCGGTGTTATCGCTTGCTTCTACTCCGTTATCGCTTGCTTCCACACCGTTATCGCTTGCTTTCACACTGTTATCGCTTGCTTCCACACCGTTATCGCTTGCTTCTACACCGTTATCGCTTGCTTCTACTCCGTTATCGCTTGTCGATTCTTCATTTTCGATACTCTCGTCATATTCGACTTTGAATGTGAGATCAATCCGTTCGGGATTCGCCGCCTCATGGAACTCCGGCTCCGGCCATCCGAGGTCACGCCATACCCGAAAGATATTCGGTATGCCGCTTCCGGCACGCTCGCCGATATCGATCAGATTTAGCATCTTCATCATAGTGCCGTTTCTGGGATCGGAAACACCGCCGCTCTTCGCCGCATTGACGTCGATCCGGAAGCCACCGGGATTCGACAAGACGATCTTGCCTTTTCCCTTTACCACAACTACGCCCCGCCTGCCGTAATAGTCGGCATTGACAAGGCAATTTGCCAAAGCTTCACGCAGGGCCTTATGAATGGGCGTATCGTCCACCCGCAGTCCGTCTTTCATACGGAATGGCGTCTTGATATGCTGTATCAGGCGATTGTAGACCTTAAAGTAAAAATCATACACATTTCCGCTCCAGTCACCGGACGAAGAAATAATCCTGTCCGTCCATCGGGTATCCGTATCAAACTGCTCCCGATAGTCGAGGAAATAGTTGTTGTACTCCCTTACAATGTCATATTCGTTGCCGAACATCAGCAGTCCTGCAGCAGTCGGATGCTTTTTTCCGTCGCTGCCTATGCCACAGGCTCCGATTTTCATCAAAAAGTCCTCATCGTCCAAAGGTTCCCACACATGACCGGGACGAGACAAATACATGCGACGCCGATAGCTTCGCAGCGTTTCCCTGTTGATCACATCAAGCCCCATTTCCTCAATGATCAGCATGTCCTGCGACTTGTACGACGCATCCCGAACCATCGCCTGGTATTCTTCCCTCGTACACTTGTAGTCACCTTCACCGTTTCTGCGGTACGTGTACAGAGGATTGCCATTGACGTATACGGGCTTATAGCTGCGCTCGGCCTTGGGCACATTGATGACCACGATGCGGTCTCCGTTTACCTTCTGGACAAACACATCCTTGGAGGAAAGCAGATTGATGCTGACCTTGGCAGGATTATTCACCGTATTCCAGAATTCCTTTATCAGTTGCTCGGGATCCGGCAAATTAACGGTATCGAAAGTCTTGTCTTCTTTTTCAATGACACCGAGGAGGATAATTCCGCCCAGTGTATTGGCAAATGCAGAATATGTTTCCCAAATGCTCTGCGGAAGTCCACCCAAGGCCTTTTTTGCCTCGATGCGGTTGTTCTCCCGGTATTTGTCAATGTTTGCGAAATCGATCATGACATTCACCTCCCGGTGTAAAGAAAAAGCTTAAAAGTCTTTGACTCTTAAGCTTCTGTTTGGCGGAGAAGCCGGGATTTGAACCCGGGCTGCGATCAACTCACACTACTCCCTTAGCAGGGGAGCCCCTTCGGCCTCTTGGGTACTTCTCCAAATAACATGGCCTCTGAAAGTGGCGGAGAGAGAGGGATTCGAACCCCCGGTACCTTTCGGTATCACTGGTTTTCAAGACCAGCGCCTTCAACCACTCGGCCATCTCTCCGTAACCAGCATGTAGGATTATACCATTCTTCCCGCTTTTTGTCAAGGGTTTTAGCCGTTATTTAACAATGCTCTTCCACATATGCAAAACGCTTGACAGACGGAGCGCAAGATGGTATACTTAACGCAAAACACCGATACAGGGAGATGAAGTTCCGTGAAGAAATACGATATCGCAGCCTATATCTGGCCTTCCTACACCGGCAAGGAGCCCCGGGCACTCCAGTTCTGGGAGCAGGGCATCGGCGAATGGCAGACCGTGCTTTCCGCAAAGAAAAAATGCGACGACCACATTCTGCCCCGCAAGCCCTTGTGGGGACCCGTAGATGAAGCCGATCCTGCTGTCATGGAAATGCAGATCAATCAGGCACTGAAATACGGCGTCAACGTGTTCATCTATGACTGGTACTGGTACGACCGCCGCCCCTTCCTGGAGCAGTGTCTGGACGACGGCTTCCTGAAGGCAAGCAACAACGGCGAAATGCAGTTCTATCTGATGTGGGCCAACCACGACGCCAAGGTGGTCTGGGACAAGCGCATCGCCGAAAAGGACATCAACGTATGGGAAGGCTCCCAGCCGAAGGAAGAATTCGAGAAGGTCTGCCGCCGGGTCACCGAGCTGTATTTCAAGCAGCCCAACTACTACAAGATCGACGGCTGCCCCGTGTTCATGATCTATGACGTCTGCAACCTCATCAAAGGTCTGGGCGGCATCGACAATACCCGGGAAGCACTGGAATGGTTCCGGGGCATCGTCAAAGAAGCCGGTTTCCCGAATCTGCACCTGCAGCTGACCGTATGGAGCGAGAACTCCGTCAACATCAGCGGCGTCGACTCCAAGCGCAGCGGCTCCACCCGGGACATCGTGCCCGCACTGGGCTTTGATTCCGTGACCCACTACCAGTTTGTCCACTTCGCCCACTGTGACGGCTATTATGAGGACGTGCTGGAGGAGGTCAAGGCCGAATGGCAGCGCCTCAAGACCGAGTATGCCGTCCCCTACTATCCGCATATCTCCGTCGGCTGGGACAATAATCCCCGCTTCAATTCCTTCCACGGTCCGATCCTCAAGCACAGCTGTCCCGAGAACTTCAAAAAGGGCCTGGAAATGGCCAAGGCGTACAGCGACGAAAACAACAAGGTGCCGTTGATCACCATCAACAGCTGGAACGAATGGACGGAAATGAGCTACCTCGAACCCGACGACGTATACGGCTACGGCTATCTTGAGGCGATCCGAGATGTTTTCGGCGGAAAATAAGCGGCGTCTGATCCAGGCGCTGGGGCTGGTGCTCTGCATCGCCGGGGCATACCTGCTGATCAGTTATCTGATGTCGCAGAGCCGCATCCGCACGGTCAATGAAGAGATATCGGCGCTTCACGAATCCGCCGCCGTCACGACACCGCAGCCGGAAGTCACGCCGCAGCCCACCGCCGCCGTTCCCGAAAAGTTCTTTCACCGGGCGGACGGCGAAATGCTGACCGTTGCAAAAGAACTTCGGGGCATCAATCCCGACTATGCGGGGTGGCTGAGGATCGACGGCATCGTCGATCTGCCGGTGGTATATAAAGACAACTCCACCTACCTCGATACGGACTTCTACGGCAGCAGCAGCCGGGGCGGTACCCTGTTCTTTGATGTACACAATCCCCCGCAGGCTACGACCCAGCAGCTCATCATTCACGGCCACAACATGAAGGACGGAAGCATGTTCGGCATCTGTGTCCACTATGCCGACAAGGATTTTGCCATGCAGCACCGCACGGCTACGCTGGAAACGCTGTACGAAAAAGAAAGCTATTCGCTCTTGATGGTGGCATATACCGAGGTGATCAAGACCGATGAGGACTTCGTGCAATACTGCGGCAGAAGCACCTTCGCCTCCGAGGAGGATTTCTTCGGCTATATCGGCGAGCTCACCGACTGTGCCCTGCTCAAAACCGACATCGATCTCTGCGCAGACGACGCACTGCTGACCCTGTCCACCTGTATGAACGACGGAAGACTGCTGATCGTCTTCCGAAAAGATCGGTAATATCAAAAGCACTCTCCGCCCACTGAACGGAGAGTGCCTTTCTGATGTTTTTTATTCGGAACGGAGGGCAATCACGGGATCCTTCTTGGCAGCGATTCCCGAGGGCACCAGTCCCGCAATGAACGTCAGCAGCGTGCTGATGATGACGAGCACGACTGCGCCGACGGCGGGCAGCTTGGCGGTAAGTATCGCAATACCGGTGAGCCGCACCAGAATGATGTTGATGGGGATCAGCAGCAGCAGCGTGACGCCGATGCCGATGATGCCCGATGCAAAGCCGATGGTGACAGTCTCGGCATCGAATACCCGGCGGATATCCTTCTTGCTGGCGCCGATGGCGCGCAGGATACCGATCTCCTTGATGCGCTCCAGCACGGAAATATACGTGATGATGCCGATCATGATGGACGAAACGATCAGCGAAATAGCCACAAATGCGATCAGCACATAGCTGATGGCATTGATGATGGTGCTGACGGAAGACAGGATCAGCGAGATATAATCGGTATAGGTGATGCGGTTCTCCTCACTGGCCTGCTCGTTATAGTCCGCAATGATCTGATCGATATGGTCCTTGTCTGCAAAGGTGGAAGCATAGATATTGACGGTGGCGGGCTCGGAAATGCTGACATAGCCCAGCGCGTTCATGTTCTCCTTGTACGTAGAGGAGCTCACCTCATCGGGCATATATGTGTCATAATAGCCGGTGCACATTTCATCGGTAAGCTTCATCTTGTCAAAGGATTTGGCAAGATATGCGGTATTCATGCCGCCGAGCTTCTTCTCCTGCCGGGCAGCGTACTCGTCTATGATGTTCTGACGGATAGCTTCCTTTGCAAAGGTCAGTATAGTCTCATCGTCCATGGACTTGAGATAACCCTGTACAACAGAAGCATCCATGCCGGTCTGCGCACAGTAGGCATCGACCATGGTGGTTTTCATCTTTTCCACATCGTTGGCGGCAAGGAATGCGTTGACAGCGGAATTGACATATTCCTCGGTGGGAACCACGGCGATTGCCTTGTAGATCTCCGCCTTTTCCTCGTCGGAAAGCTTTCCGACATACTCCCGGAACGCCGCCGCCTTCTCGGCATCGGTCAGCACCGCATTCTTGTTTTCAAAGGGCAGTCCGCTGAGCACGTCGGTCTCGGGGTCGTTCATCTGCACAAGGATCAGCTCATTGTTCTCTGCTCTGTCAAGGATGTAATCGGTCAGCGCCTTGGTATAGCCGATGGCGCCGCTGAGCATCGAAGACACCGCATCACTGTTGGCACGGATGATACCGCTGATCTTCAGCGTCACTGCCTTGTCGCTGTTATACAGCATTTCAAGGCCGCTCTGCGTCTGTGCAAGATTGATATAGGTACCGTCCGGCTGCTGCTGATAGCAGTCTGCGGGGAACAGGTACTTGAACGTGATGCCGCAAAGCTCGTCATACTCGAAAACCGAGCGCATGGAATCGATGTCGATCTGCTCGCCCAGATATGCCTGCGTCATATAACCCATAAACTCGTCGATGGTTCTCAGACCCAGCGCATACAGTGTGAAATCGGTGAGCTTGTTGTTCTCGTTGATGACCAGCACCACTTCGTCGTAAGACTTCGGCCAGCTGCCGTACATCAGGTCATACTGTTCATACAGCAGCGGGCTGATCAGGTCGCCGTCGCTGCCGGGAAGGATCTCTTCCCAGATCTCCATGGTGTTGTTGGACTGCAGCAGCGAGGTGTTGTATCCGCCGCCGCCCATCATGCCCGACATGTTGGTGCCGCTTGCCTCAGCAAGACCCATAAACATATCCATCACGTCGGATTTGATGATCTCTCCGGCGTAATTCTGTACATAGATATTGAGGTCGGTATTGTAGCCGTACTGGATGCTGCTGGCATAGTCGGCGATATCGGTCTCCTTTTCCAGATACTCGCTGAACACGCCCAGATTGTTGGTTCTGGTATCCAGCGTATTGAAGGAGTTCATCAGGTTGTACGACACGGCGCTGGTATACACCTTGCCGTCCTCATACACGCCGTTGTCATTGTCCTCCTGCATGTCGACCAGCGTCTTCACGAGGCCGGACATATCCAGCTGCTCCGCCTTGATCGTAATGGGATAGCTGGAAAGCGTATCTTCCTGCACCCGGTCGATATAGAACTGCACGCCGTTGGATACCGACAGGATCAGTGCAAAGCCGATGATGCCGATGGAGCCCGCAAATGCCGTGATGAACGTGCGCGTCTTCTTCGTCAGCAGATTGTTGATCGAAAGCCCCAGAGCAGTCAGGAACGACATGGAGGTGTGCTTCTTGGTCTGCTTTTCCGGCTCCTTGTACTCCTCGGTGCAGGGAGCGGAATCGTTGATGATCTTTCCGTCCAGCAGCTTTACGGTACGGGTGGCGTACTGCTCGGCGAGGTCGGGGTTATGCGTGACCATGATGACCAGCCGGTCGCTGGCGATCTCCTTCAGCAGCTCCATGATCTGGATGGACGTTGCAGAATCCAATGCGCCGGTGGGTTCATCCGCCAGCAGGATCTCCGGATCGTTGATCAGCGCTCTGGCGATGGCGACACGCTGCATCTGGCCGCCGGACATCTGATTGGGCTTTTTATTGAGCTGATCGCCCAGACCTACCTTGTTCAGCACTTCGATCGCACGCCTGCGCCGCTCGGCCTTGCCGATGCCGGAAAGCGTCAGCGCCAGCTCCACATTGGCCAGTACCGTCTGATGCGGGATCAGGTTATAGTTCTGGAACACGAAACCGATGCTGTGGTTGCGGTAGGCGTCCCAGTCGCCGTCCTTATACTGCTTGGTGGAGCGGCCCTTAATGATCAGATCGCCGTCGGTATACTGATCCAGTCCGCCGATGATGTTCAGCAGCGTGGTCTTTCCGCAGCCGGACGGGCCCAGTATGGCGACAAACTCGCTGTTGCGGAAGGAAATATCGATCCCCTTCAGCGCCTCGACCTTGGTGTCACCGGTAATATATTCTTTGGTTATGCCTTTCAGACAAAGCACGGTTCCGTCATTCCTCTCGTAGTATACTCATAAAACATATTATACGGGTTTCCCCTCTTTTTTGCAACGTAGCTCTTATGACAAATGCTTTTTTTTACTGTAAAGTCCGTCGGGACTTGCTTTTTCCCCCGGAATGTCTTATAATAGTACGGAAACAGAAAAACAGGGAGGAAACGGATCATGATAGAAAAGATCGCTCAGGCGGCAAAGGAAGCCGGCCGGCTGATACTCAGTCAGAATTATGAAAGCGAATTTGTCAAGGAAGGCCACTGCAACTTCGTCACCAGCATGGATATCAAGGTGCAGGCATTCCTTCAGGAAAGGCTCACCGCACTGGTGCCCGGCAGCGAGATTTTTGCCGAGGAAAAGGAAAACAATGCGCTGACCGATACCCCCACATGGATCGTCGATCCCATTGACGGCACCATGAACTTTATGCGGCAGAGGCGCTGCTCCGCCATCTCCATCGGCTATTACGAGAACAAAAAGCCCGTCAAGGCGGTCATCTACAACCCCTTTGCGGACGAGCTCTTCACCGCCGAAGAGGGCAAAGGCGCCTTCCTCAACGGAAAGCCCATCCATGTCTCCGATACCCCCTATGAAAATTCGCTCATCGCCATGGGTACTTCTCCCTATAACAGCGAGCTGGCGGATATCTCTCTCAAGTGCGCCCGGGAGTTCCTGCTGACCGGCGGCGACCTGCGCAGATGCGGTTCGGCCGCCATCGAACTGTGCGACATCGCCTGCGGCCGAAGCGACGTGTTCTTC
>JAZLHZ010000082.1:0-3416 GCA_045617085.1 Clostridia bacterium | reverse complement strand
AGGCGGGATTTGACTGTGTGGAGCTGAATCTCGATGCGCCGGGCGCAGGTGCGCATGCGCTGAGCGTTGAGACCACCGATGAAGAGCTTTTGCAGATCAGAAAGCTGAGCGAGGCGGCGGGTCTTCCGTTCTGCAGCATTTCCAGCTCCCAGTGGGGAAAGTCCGCACTGGCGGGCGGCACCGTGCCGACGAAGTTTCTTTTGGAGAAGCAGCTGAATTGTGCCAAGCTCTTGGGCGCAGACGGCATACTGATCGTTCCCGGCGGCATTGGTCCGGACTGCTCCATCAAACAGGCGTACATCAATGCGAAGAACGAGCTGCTGGCCTGTAAGGATCTGATCGAGGGACAGAGCGTCAAGGTGGGCGTGGAGAACGTGTGGAACAACTTTTTCATTTCGCCCTTTGACATGGTGCGCTTCATTGATGAACTGAACATCAAAAACCTGGGCGCTTACTTCGACGTGGGCAATGTGGAGATCTTCTCCAACCCCGAATACTGGATCGAACTGCTGGGCAGCCGCATCGTGAAGATCCATGTGAAGGACTTCCGTCGTGCAGGCGGCAATGCGGGCACGTTTGTGAACCTGCTGGAGGGCTCCATCCGCTGGAACAAGGTGGCCATGGCGCTGAAGGAGGCTGGCTACAACGGTCCCCTGACCGCAGAGCTTTCGGCGATGCCCGAGACCCCCGATTATCTGTACCGCATCACTGCGGACGCACTCGAAACCATCATTGCAATGGCATAATAAGGAGGATACGAACATGAAGAAACTGGCGATCATCGGCTGCGGCGGCATCGGCACCTATCATCTGGGTCATTTTCTGGAGTATAAGGACATCGAACTGGCGGGCTTCTGCGATCTGGTCATCGAGAAAGCGCAGGGCTTTGTAGAGAAGGCCGGCAGCGGCAAGGCATATACCGATTTCAGGCAGATGTATGACGAGGTGCAGCCGGACATGGTGTTCATTTGCGTGCCTCCCTACTGCCACGGCGAGATCGAGTTCGAGACCATCAAGCGGGGCATCCCGATGTTCATCGAGAAGCCCATCGCCCTCGATCCCGAGCTGATGTACAAGATCCGTGACGAGATCAAGAAGGCCAACCTCATTACCGCCGTGGGCTTCCAGTGCCGCTACGCCAAGACCTGCGACAATACCAAGGAATTCGTCAAGAACAACAAGATCGCCTTTGTGGAGTGTGTGCGCATGGGCGGCGTGCCTATGGTCGAGTGGTGGAGAGACAAGAGGCGCTCCGGCGGCCAGATCGTGGAGCAGACCATCCACAACATCGACATGGTGCGCTATATGCTGGGCGAGCCCGAAGAGGTGTTCACCTTCGGCGCAAGGGGCTTCGTGAAGGGCATTGAGAACTACGATACCGACGATGTATCCACCACTTCTGTCCGCTTTGAGAGCGGTGCGCTGGGTGCTCTGTCTACCGGCTGCTATGCCGAGACCGGTGCAGCGTTTGAGAGCAATATCATTTACCGCGCCAAGGACTGCCGTCTGGAGCAGTACATCCTCGGCAAGGACAACATCATCGGCCTCAAGCCTGAAAACGCCGGAGACAACGGCCTTGTGTTCAAGGGTGACGGCACGATGGGCGCCGTGGATCCCAAGGCTTCCGTGACGATCCCCGAGGACGGAAATTACGGCGGAGTTACCTGTGACCGCACCTTCGTGGATGCCGTGCTGACCGGCGACGGCTCCAAGATCCGTTCTCCCTATGCCGATGCGGTGAAGACCATGGAATTCGTGCTGGCCTGCAACAAGTCCATGGAGACCGGCAAGCCCGTGAAGGTCATTCACGGCTGATGAGGGCAGCAGGATGAAGAACGGAATTTGTGTGCTCGGCAGCCTGAACATCGACCTGACCGTGCGGCTGGAACGCTTCCACGTGCCGGGCGAGACCGTAACGGGCAAGAGCTTCAACACGTTTACCGGCGGCAAGGGCGGCAATCAGGCCGTGGCTGCCGCAAGACTGGGAACGGCGCCGGTGATGATCTCCGCATTGGGCAATGACGCCAACGGCGAACTGTACCGCAGCGTCCTCAAAAAAGAGGGCGTGGACATTTCCTGCATCGAGACCGTGCCCACCTCCAGCGGTGTGGCACTGATCGAGGTGGACGACAACGGCGAGAACCGCATCGCCATCGTGGCGGGCGCCAATGCCTGCGTCACCGAGGCGACAGCCGAAAAATGCAAAAAGGCCATACAGGATGCGGGATACCTGCTGATGCAGTTGGAAACGCCCTTGGAGGGCGTGATCCGGGCGGCGGAAATCGCAAAGGAGAGCGGTACCGTCGTGATCCTCGACCCTGCGCCTGCAAGAAAGCTGCCGGACGAGCTGCTGGCGCTGTGCGACTATATCACGCCCAACGAGACCGAGCTGGCCACGCTGACCGGAAAAAAGACGGACTCCGCAGAAGAAGCGGAGGCCGCCTGCCGGGAGCTGCTGGACAAGGGCGTGAAGAACGTCATCAACAAGCGGGGCGCCAAGGGCGCCATGCTGGTGAATACAAACGGTGTGAAGGTCGTGCCGGGCTTCAGGGTGAAGGCAGCGGATACCACTGCTGCCGGAGACACCTTCAACGCTGCCTTTGCCGCCGCACTGCGGATGGGAAAGACAGCGGAAGAAGCGATCCGCTTTGCCAATGCGGCGGCGGCGATCTCCACCACGGCGGCGGGCGCACAGCCTGCCATGCCGACATTGGAACAGACAGAACAATTATTGAAGGGAGAATGATGCTGTATGAAACCCATCAGAATCGCAACTGTAGGCCTCGGAAGGATCGGTATGTCCGTACACAGGGAGTGCCTCAAGGCACGTCCCGACAAGTTTCAGGTAGTCGCCTGCTGCGACCTGATCCCGGAGCGCACCGACAAGTATGCCGCCGAGTTCCCCGGCTGCAAGAAGTATACCAACATTGAGGATATGATCAACGATCCCGACGTCGAGGTCGTGGACATTGCGACCCGCTCCTGTGATCACTACAAGCATGCCAAGATGGCGCTGCTGGCGGGCAAGAGCGTGCTGGTCGAGAAGCCCTTCTGCGAGACCTATGAGCAGGCCAAGGAGCTGGTGCATCTGGGCAGCCAGCCCATGGGCCCGAAGATCTTCGTGCGCCACAACCGCCGCTTCGAGGAAGGCTTCATCAAGGTCAATGAGATCATCGATTCCGGCATTCTGGGCGAGGTCTATGAGATCCGCCTGACCCGCAACGGCTATCAGCGCCGCAACGACTGGCAGACCATCAAGGAGTTCGGCGGCGGCCAGCTGCTGAACTGGGGCCCGCACATCGTCGACCATTCCATCTACTTCTGCGGCGGCGCCTATACCGAGATGTTCGCAGACATCAAGCGTGTCGCAGCCGTGGGCGATGCCGAGGACCATATCAAGCTGGTGTTCAAGGGCA
>JAZLHZ010000081.1:0-10544 GCA_045617085.1 Clostridia bacterium | reverse complement strand
TCAGTTCGATTGCGATATCCTTATCTTTGAGCATAATTTGACTTCCTTTTTGTTTGTCTAAGCAACTTACATTTAAAGTCTTTTATGCTCTTTTTGCTACCTCGTTTTTGTTATATCCCCCAACTTTCCGTGAAGAGCCTTAAAAAAAGCGGGGCTGTGAAAGAACACATTGTCTTTCACAGCCCGCTTTTTTATCTGTACTTCTTATAGATAATGATTTCGGGATCGATCCCGTTGCAGCCGTACTCGCTGACCATCAGATGGTGTTCATCGGCACAGAGACCGTAGCAGCGGTCTGTCCCCTTCTTTTCCGACTGATTGCCGAGGTAGATGCGGCTTTTACAATTTGTAGCCGCCCTCGAAGGCCTTGCCGAAATCCTTGCATTTCTTTCGCATACAGCACATTGCCAATACGCAGGTTCCGCCGCAGGGACTTCCGTCGGTATCGGTACAGCCTTTGCAGATATCCTTTCCCGGACACTCCGAACAATCCAGTCCGCAGTAGGTTTTGCTCATAACACGGCATCCAGTTTCTCCGCACCCGATGCGGCAAGGATTCCGTTCTTATACAGCGTGATCGTTTTTCCGTCATACTCCACGGCATAGGTATTTCCGTTCAGAACGATATTACTCACCTTGAAATATTCCCATGTGCCCCTGCACAGCGGCTTTATTCTGATCTTCCCCTCTTCGATTCGGATTCCGCAGGCGCCCGAAAGCACCAGATCGCAGAAGGTGGAATGATTGTAGTCCGCACCCCGCTCCTTGGGGAATTTATCTGCATACACATGGTCAAGAAGTATCAGATCACGGGATATCCACTGTCCGGTAAACGGCTCAATGTTCTCGTCGATCCAGTTGATGACTTTCCCGTCCTTATACAGCTTATGCGACATCGAATACTGCTTCAGCAGCTTCATGTAATCGGCGGCTGTAATATATGCACTGTCTTTTCCGGACAGAAGCATATAGATGCCGGTCAGCGTCTGGCTCGTGGCATAAGGCCATACGGGACCGTCCCACAGGCATTCGTGCCGCACGGGATTCTTCATGAATTTCGGATGCCGCATATCTGCTGTGGTAATGCCATAGGGGGCAAGGAAAATATTCTCATCAGTCAAAAACCGATAGGCACTCTCCTTGTCTGCATCAGCCAGCCCGTCAAAGCACCAGGGCACAAAGCCGACTTCCTCCATGACATCGGCATAGCTTCCGTCCTCGTGCAGCGTCGTATAGAACCCGTTCCTCCACAGATTGCCGTTTATCAGCTTTCTGAGCGTTTCCGCCTTTGCACGATAGATTGCCGCATCCTTGTCACCAAGCCGCTCACAGAGCCCGGAAATGACCACAGCGGCGCCGTACATATAGCTGCTCAGCGTCGGGCGGAATCCGTCGCCGCCGATGGAGTATTCCATACCGTCCCTGTCGGCGATACAGGAATACAGGCCGTTCTCTTTGCGGTGTGCCTTGTCCCATTCGGCATACTGAGCCTTCATCTGCGGCAGGATCTCTTCGGCAAACTCCCAGTCAGACGCCATCATGCAGTACATTCCGGCACTGTGGAGCATGGAATTCTGGTAGTGCAGTGCATCCTCGGTATTCCTCAGAAAATGGCGGATATCATCCTTGATATATTCTCTGTCGTTCAGCCAGCGCCCCTCATTGACATGGTGCGCTGCGGGGCAGGCTATCGCATTATACTTGCCGCTCCAGGGCACCTGCGGCAGGAACTCGGTAATGACATAGCTCTCCGGCGTGGACTTGATATGCTTGCGGTATGTCCACCAGCGGAAGTAGTACGTCTCTTCGATCTGCTTGTCACTGCACTCCAGATGCGGAACGTTTTTCTCCATCCAGCCTGCAGCTTCCGCATCGGATACTGCATTCACATACAGCGGCTCATGCTCGCTGTTGAATTTCGCAACGTATTCTCTGATCATTTGAACAGCTCTCTCTTGTCATAAGTCGCGCAGCCGATAAACTCGTCATGCTCTTTCCTGCCGTTGTACCAGACGTACCACTTCTTCTGTTCCTCGTTCCACAGGAAGGAGGGCTTATAGCAGGAGTCCTGATCCCATGCGCCCTGATCCGGGTAAACCATGGGGTTCTTATCGCAGCGCTCCCATCCGGTGATGCCGTTGTCGCTTCTTGCGGCGCAGATGCAGGCGGTGTTGATATCCTCATAGCCGATATAGAACATCACATAGCCCATGTCATCTGTCTTGATGACCTGGCACCCGCCGATGCGCTGCTGCTCATATTTCTCCTTACCCTTGATCATGATGGGATTGATGCGGCTCTTTTTCCAGTTGAGTCCGTCATCACTTTCGGCATAGCACATCACATTCGGCTCATATGTCTCTCCGGCGGAGTACCACATGCGGTACTTGCCGCCCTCGATCAGCACGCAAGGGTTCATGACGGATTCACCCTCAAAGGGGAATTCGCTGATCAAGATGGGTTCTGGCGTCTTTCTCTCGAACTTCAGACCGTCCTTGCTCTCCGCATAGCCGATATAGCTGTGGCCTCTCGCCTGACCGGTGTACCACATTTTATAGATTCCCTCATGATAAACCACGCAGTTACGGTTGATTCCGTCTTCCCAGCCGGTGCTTTCATCGAACTTCAAAGTGAACTGCGGATATTCCCAATGGATACCGTCATCGGAGAATGTCACGGCAAGACTGCTGTATTTGCGCCATGAAAAGTCCATACGGTAGCGGCCGTTGATCTTCTGAACCAGTACATCAAAGCAGGTGCCCAGTTCCTTGCTGCCCAGGATCGGATTGCCTTCATACTTAGTAAACAGCATATTATACTCCTTTTTTCAAAAAGGCACAGGGACATAATCCCTATGCCTTTCGTTTTTAATCGGAAAGCGGATTAATAGCCGACCTTCTCCCAGCAATCGAAGGGAGCAGCCAGTTCTTCGCTGATATAGACCTGAGTCTTCATGGTCTGCAGCATGGAGGAGGGAACCAGCGGGGTCACGGGGCCGTGGGTAACGAGACGGCTGGTCATTCTCTGCCAGGAAGAGAAGGTGTTGTTGGTCAGCAGTGCATGGACCTCGATGCGCTCCTTGGCTCTCTTAACGTCCACGGGGCCGATGGTAGCGGCACGGGGCGGTACGCTCTGGATGTAACCGGACTGACCGAATACACCATGCAGGGAGTTCTGAGCAACGGTCATGGGATGCAGAGTCACGAGGCGAGCCTCAAGATTCAACCACTCCTCGACGTCGTCTCTTACGAAATCGGCAACGGGGTCGATGAATGCTACGTGGCCGGTCCAGCCGGGAGAGGTGGAGATGATGTCTGCGCCGCCCTCGGAGATGTCGTTGATCAGCTTGGAGTAGCAGTTGATGTTCTTATTGGTGGGATAATGTACGTTCTCCATGGGCATGCGGAGCTTGGGGTCGATCTGGTATACCAGATACTTCAGCATGGAGTGTACGAAGCCGGCCTCATAGGTCTCGGGGGCGATGTTGCCCTGATCGTCTGCCCACTCATCTTCTGCGAAGATATGTACCTTGGAGCAGTCTACCTGGAAGTAGTTGATCAGCTGAGCCAGGGGAATATAGGTTTCGGGCTCAGGATTGCCCAGGATCATGGTGAACTTCTTGCCTGCTTCGGAAGCGGCCTTCAAACGGGAGAACAGGGTGGCGATGAGAACGGGATGGGGGTTCATCATGACCTTGACCTTGAACTCGGGATGCTGCCAATCTTCATGCTTTTCCAGCTCGGTGCCGCTCATCTTGCGCAGCTTCTCGCACAGCTCGCGATCCTTGAAAGGAACGTAATCGGCGCACTTGAAGTCGAACTTCGTTGCGGGATCGGTGATGATGTTGCTCATTTCTGAATCTCTCCTTTATACAGGACGGTTTTCACGTCCATTTTATAGCTGCAAATGATCAGGTCCGCACGCTTGCCTACGGCGATCTCACCTCTGTCGCTGAAGCCTACGGCTCTTGCGGGGTTGCCGGAAGCGTACTGGAACACGTTGGTGATGGAAGCACCGGTGTGCTTCATCATGTTACGGCAGGCAACATCCAGCGTCAGCTTGGAACCGGCGATCTCGCCTGCCCAGTCGAAGTTGATGTCGGTCACGCCGTCATAGCCCTCGGGTACAGGGCCGTCTGCCGCATACGCATCCGAAATGAGGATGATGCGGTCGTCGCCCTTGATGCGGCGCACCAGACGCTGCATGTAGGGATTGACATGAATGCCCATGCTGTCGCAGATCAGCTCGGCATAGATCTCCGGATTGTTGTTTACTGCCTCATCTACACATACGCCTCTGCACTCAGGATACATTTCCAGCGTGCCGGTGGCGTTGGTGTGGTGGGTGCCGATCTTGAGGCCGTAGGGCATGATCGCCTCGACCTGCTGAGGAGTTGCCTCGCTGTGCGCCACGGTGAACACGCAGGTGGGGTTGGTCTTCTTTGCATCCAGCACGAAGTCCAGGATGTTTTCCCTTTCGGGAGCCAGGCACCAAACCTTGGCGCAGTCGCCTGCCGCATCGATGATGGGCTGGTAGTCCTTCTTATCCACGGGGCCGGTCCAGGGATTGTGCTCCTTGTCGCAGCCGAACTTGGGATTGAGGTACGGACCCTCCATGTAGAAGCCCGCAATGTTCTTGCAGCGCTCATCCTTCATGGCGGTCTTCAGGTTGTTGATGGCTTCCACATACTGCTTGGTATCCATGCTGAAATACAGCGCCGGAAGTACTGTGGTAGTACCGTGCTTCAGGTGGTGCTGCGCTGCGCCGTAGGGATCGTCCACGAAGAACAGGCGGTCGCTGGCATGGGTGTGGATATCGATGAGGCCGGGGCCCACAAACAGGCCTTCGGCATCGATGATCTCGCAGCCGTCGGGAACCTTCAGCTTTCTTCTCTCTCCGAAGGCGGCGATCTTACCGTCTTCGATCAGGAGCACGGCATCGTCAATGAGGTGATCCTTCATGACGAGCACGGCATTGATAATCGCTTTCATACTGCCCTCCGCTTACTTTATGGAGTCTGCCAGCTTCTTGCCCTCGGCGATCAGCAGCTCTGCCACGCCGGCCTTGAAGCGGGAGGTACCGGTCTCATAGCCGCCCTCATCGTAGGCTTCCTGCATCGGGAAGTAGCCGTCGTCACCGTTGACCAGGCAGCAGGGACAAACCAGCTCCCAGCCCTCTGCTTCCTTGAGACCTCTGCCGATACCGGTAAAGGGCTCGCCGGGTACGCCGAGGAATACGATGCCGCCGATGGACAGTGCGGACAGCACCATCTTGAAGGAGGCGGGACCATGCTCCAAACGAAGCATTCTTGCGGCCTCGGCCACCTTGGTGGTCAGCATCATGCCCTTATAGGGAAGCTCTGCGTCTCTGCCGGTGGTGTGCAGCTCGTTGATATGACGGGCTTCGGGAATATCCTTGGGATCGGGCATATTGGACGGCACGTCGATGATCTTCTCTGCGAAGTTGACGGTGTCGGCCTCGGTGAACTTCACCTTGTCATAGACAGACAGCACAGCGCCTGCCATGACGTTTCCGATGTGTCTGGAATGGCCGTAGCCTCTGGATACATCGTCAAAGTCCATGAACATATCGTTCAGGTCGCCGCCTCTGGGATGCACGTTGACGTGGTTGATGTCGCCCTGTGCGCCGTTGAAGAAGACGCACTTGACGTTATCCAGCGCCTTCTCGACCCTGCGTCTGGTGAAGCCGGGCCAGTCGGCACTGATCTTGGTGCTGCCGATGACATCGGGATGCAGACCCATGTTGGCGATGACGATCTCGTCAGCGCCCTCTCTTACGAGGCGGATGACGTTGACACGCTCATCCACATCGCCGATGGGACCCACGATGTCGGGATTGTCCACACCGGGATTGGTATGGATCTCGCCGTTCTTCATGCGGTAACGGCGGACAAAAGCCACATGCTCCGCCTTGCCGATGGCCCAGCCCAGTTTGGCGGGCTTCAGGTCGTTCAGTGCCATGACAGCTGCATCAGCCAGACGATACTTCATGAAATTGGCATAACGCTTCTCGGGGCAATCCTTTTCGGGGTTGCTCCATTCGGGACCGGTATGGGTGTGCGTAGATGCGATAAATACCGCCTCATAGGGGATCCCGGCCTTTTCGGCAACATACTTTCTGTATTCGGCCATCAGGTCGTCGTCATGAAGACCCAGGCTGTCCACAGACATCAATACTGCCTTTTTGCTGCCGTCGGATACCGCAACGGCGTTGATCTCCAACTCGTCCAGCACTCCGTCCGCAATACGCTCAATGAAGTAGCCCGAAATACGGATACCGAGCTCGGGAGTGATGTTGACTCTGGCAAAACCTGCTGAAAGCTGATTCATAGCAATTCCCCCTTCTTCCGTCGGGTGCCTGTATTATTCACCCTTTGACATTAGTATACCACATTTGGTCTCCGGTTGCAACCCATAAACCCGACAAAAAAGCAATTTAATTTGTACTTTTTTGCATTTCTTTTTCATAGTGTCTCACAGTGTCCTACTGTACCTTCAATATCAGCATGGCAGCCACCGTCAAAACGGCCATCAGGATCACCGCTGCCGTCAGCATCATGTTGCTCTTTTTCAGATGCCGGATCAGCTCTTCCTGCCGTTCCAGTTCTTCCGCATGAGATTTTTTTATCTCCGAAATGCTTCGGCTGTAATGCTCCTGCATCCGATCGTAGGAAAGCCGCTGCTGCTCTATCTGTGTGCGGTACTGGGTACAAAGCTGCTCCTGTAGAAGCCCCGGCTCGTCCTGTACTTCCTTTGCAGAGGCTACAACCTGTGCTGTATCTTCTGCAGTCGCCAGGTATTTTGTGAATTCCTCGGTAAAATCCGCCTCAGCCGGCAGATTCTCTGCCTTCTCCATAAATCCCGTCAGATCCCGGACGCTGCAGCCCATGGCCTTGACCAGGCTGCACACTCCCATAAAGCCGGGTTTTTGCAGGCGTGCATAAAACAGATTATTAATGGTATCCACCGTCAGACCGGTCTCATCCGCCAGCTGGGAAAGCGTCTTTCCGCTGAGCTTGTACATCGCCTTCACCGTTTTTCCGAGCAATACATTATTCATTCCTGTTCCCCCCATCTGCTTTCCGCATTCCGAAAAATACATTTTATTTTGTTTGCGGCACTATTGCGCTACATACTGCGGTTTGCTATAATGCAGCTGCAATCGAAAGTCGGGCCGACAATCAGATTATACCACATTCTCTCCCGATTTTCAACGGCAAATATTCAAAAAAGGCGGTGATCTCCCATGCAGGCAATTCTTTCGTTTCTTTCTGTCTCTTCAACAAATTCGGAAAGAAGGTCGAAATCATGCGTACAGGAACACTTAAGTGGATCAACACGATCTCTTTTGCAGCCATGGTCATCGTCAACGGTCTTGCCAACCTCATTCCCATCGGAGGCAAAACTACCGGACAAGTCTCACAGGCCTATCCCAATATGTTCACTCCGGCTCCGCTCACCTTCGCCATCTGGGGCGTGATCTATCTGCTTCTGCTGCTGTTCGTACTGTATCAATGGGGCATATTCGACAAGGGCAAATACAGCGACAGGATCCGTGACAGGATCGGTATCCTGTTTGCCGTCAGCTGCGCCCTCAACATCACATGGATCTTCCTGTGGCACTTCGAAGCGATGTTCGCCTCCACGATCTGCATCGCGGCTCTGCTTCTCTCGCTGATCCTGATCGGCGGCAGACTGAAGAAAACAGACGGCAATTTCACCACCTGTCTTATGGTCAATACGGGCTTTGACCTGTATTTCGGCTGGATCATCGCCGCGACCATCGCCAATGTCTGTGTTTTTCTCACGAAGATCGGCTGGAACGGCTGGGGTCTGCCCGAGCAATTCTGGACGGCAGCACTGCTGATCATCGCCTCCGTCATCGGTTCCGCAACGGTATTGAAGGAAAAAAAGCTGTTCAGCGTGTTAGGTGTGATCTGGGCCTTCATCGGCATCATGATCCGCCACATCAGTGCCGGCGGCTACGGCGGTGCTAACATTTCCGTCATCTGTGCCGGTATTGCGGGCATCGTCATCATGCTTTGCAGTATTCCCATTGCGTTTCTCGGCTGCTATCATTGCAGGAGGGGTGAAGGAAAATGATCATGATATTCGACATACCCGAAAAGGAGGCACAGCAGATGAATATTCTGAACCGATATGCAGGCTCCCGTACCGAGCAAAATCTCCGCACCGCATTCTCCGGTGAATCTGAAGCACGCAACATGTACACCTATTTCGCCTCGGTCGCAAAGAAAGAGGGCTATGAGCAAATCGCAGCCATCTTCCAGAAGACCGCCGACAACGAAAAGGAACATGCCGAGCTGTGGTTCAAGGAACTGGACGGCATCGGCGATACGGCAGAAAACCTCATCACCGCCGCCGAGAACGAGCACATTGAATGGACGGACATGTATGCGGACTTTGCCAAAACGGCAGAAACCGAGGGCTTCCCCGAGCTGGCGGAAAAGTTCCGGGGTGCCGCCGCCATCGAGAAGCATCATGAGGAACGCTTCCGTGCACTGCTGAACAATGTGGAGACCAATCGGGTCTTTGAGAAAAGCGGCGTGCGGATCTGGGAATGCCGCAATTGCGGACACATCCACATCGGCACCACCGTCCCCGATGAATGTCCTGTCTGCGGCCATCCGAAGGCATATTTCGAGCTTCTGACCGAAAACTATTGACTTAAAAAACAATAAATATGGGAGGGTTGTTTATGAAGATGAAATTCTATAAATGCTCCGTCTGCGGACAGATCATCGCCATCGTCAACGACACCGGAGTGCCCGTGGTTTGCTGCGGCAAGGAGATGGAAGAACTGATCCCCTGCTCTGTCGATGCATCTCTTGAAAAGCACGTGCCCGTTGCCGAAAAGGAAGGCGGCACCATCCGGGTCAGGGTCGGCTCCGCTGCACATCCCATGACCGAAGCTCACTATATCCAGTGGATCGCCATACAGACGAAGAACGGCAATCAGCGCAAGCTCCTGCATCCCGGCGATGCCCCCGAAGCCGTATTCTGTGTCTGTGAAAGCGACGAGGTGGAAGCCGTCTACGCCTACTGCAACCTCCACGGTCTCTGGAAAGCATAATATATAATCGTATCCCCCTGCATCGATTCGGTGCAGGGGGGATGTTTTATTATCAATCTTTCCTTATTTTGATTTTCCTCTTGCGGTGATCTCCAGCCGCTCGGTCACATTCCCGTCCCGGAAGAAGTACAGCCTGTCATACAGGTTCACCGTTGAACAGCAGTGTCCCGGAATGAGATACAGCTTCTCGCCGAGCTTCGGCTTTTCGGAAGCGTCATACAGCTTCAAATGCTCCTCGTTCAGCTCGATTCTTCCGGTAATGCGCCTGCCGTCTTCCGTCAATATTACGGGATCCTCCTGATCGGCGCCGAGACTCTTGACGCCTGCGTCCAGTATCACCGCATCCGCATTCACACTGACCACCGATGAAAGCACATACAGCGAGCTTTTGAACGGGATATCCAGATGGTCATAGGTGGAATCCATGAACAGATAACTGCCCGCCTGAAGCTCGGTATAGATGCCGTCCTCTGCCTTGATGACAGAGGTTCCCGTGCTGCCGCCGGAAATCGTCTTCACTTCGATGCCTTCCGCCTTGAGCAGCTCCCTCAGGGCACATACCTTCTTCTCGTTCTCCTTTGTCATTTCCAGCCGTTCTTCGCAGGAAGCTACATGAGATGCATAGCCCGCATATGCCTGAATGCCGTCATACACGATACCCGGCAGAGCGCAGACCGCCTTGGCGACCCGGACATAATCCTCTGTTGTTCTCAGGCCGCAGCGCCGCATACCGATGTCATATTCCACCAGGCAGTATACGGTGCTGCCCACTGCCTGCGCCGCCTCGGAAACCGCCTTAGCATTTTCAATATCGTCAATGCAGACCGTCAGACGGCACTTCTTTGCCAGCAGCGCCAGACGGATGAGCTTTTCCGGCTCGACGATCTGATTGGCGATCAGAATATCATCGACGCCGCTGTCGCAGAGATCCTCCGCCTCGGAAAGCTTGGCGCAGGTCATGCCGATCGCCCCGGACAATATCTGGCGATGTGCAATAGCTGCACATTTATGAGACTTGTAGTGCGGTCTCAGCTTCAGCATCTTTCCCTTCAAAAGCTCGCTCATGTGCCGCATATTGTCGGAAAACACCTTTTCATCGACGATCAGCGCCGGTGTCTGAAGATATTCAAGCTTCATATGAATTCCTCTTCTCTCATTTTTCGCTAAGCTGTTCCTTGCGGAACTGGAGGGTATACAGCTGATAGTATCTGCCCTTTAGATGCAGCAGCTCCTGATGGCTGCCCTGCTCCAGTATGGTGCCGTGGGACAGCACGATGATGTTGTCGGCGTGCTGTATCGTTGAAAGGCGGTGTGCCACGATCAGCATCGTGCCGATGTTCTTCATCTTTTCCAGCGAATCCTGGATCAGCACTTCGGTCTCGGTATCGATGTTGGCGGTAGCCTCGTCCAATATCATCACCGAAGGCTTA
>JAZLHZ010000080.1:0-10615 GCA_045617085.1 Clostridia bacterium | reverse complement strand
AGCACCGATGGCAGCATTGCCAGCGCTTCGATCAGGAACAACTCGCCGAGCAAATTAATAACCAGTCGCTTATTCATTGCGGATGACCTCGTCCAGGCTCGTAATGCCCGAATCCATCGAGATGACGATCACACTGTCGTCCTCCTCCAGATGGTCGCTGCCGAAAGGAACGAACACTCTGCCCATGCGCACGATGACAGCCAGCAGGGAGTTTTTGCGGATCTTCAAGTCCATGATCGGGATTCCGATATATTTCATGCCGGGCTGAACGATAAATTCCAGCGCCTCGACCTTGCCGCCGACCAGACGGTACAGTCGCTCCACACTGCCCTCGCCGCCGTTGGCTCTCGCCCGGACATAGCGCAGTATCGTTGACGTGGTGATGTATCTGGGCGATATGATGCTCTCCAGTCCCATGTGGTTGAAGATGTCCATGTACGCCACCCGGTTGTTCTTGACGATGACCTTGGGCACGCCCACGCTCGCCGCATACAGGCCGGTGATGAGGTTTTCCTCGTCTCTGTCGCAGAGGGTAATGAACGCATCCATCGATTCCAGGCCGCTGTTGGTCAGCAGCTCCTGATCGGTCCCGTCGCCGCCGATGACCGTGGTGTCCGGCAGCAGCTCGCTCAGCAGATTCTGCTTCTTGGGATCGATCTCGATGATGGACGTCCGCATGCCCATCGAGTCCGCCATCTGCGCCAGATAATACGCCGTGCGGCTTCCGCCCAGCATCATGATATCCTTGATCTTCTGATTGTTCTTTCCGATCAGCGTAAAGAACTGGGTAATGGTCATCTGATCCCCGGCCACATGCACACGGTCGCCGGGCTTTATGACGAAATCACCGCCGGGAATATAGACCCGGTTGTCCCGCTCGACCACAGTGACCAGGACCTGCGGCAGCTTCTTCAGCTGTGTCTTGAAATCCTTCAACGGAATGCCGACGATGCAGTCCTTTTCCTGCACCTTGTACTCTACCATTTCAACACGGCCCTTGGCAAAGGTCTCGACATTGATGGCAAACGGAAACCGCAGCAGGCGGCTGATCTCCAACGCCGTCGCCCGGTCGGGGTTGATGGTCATATCGATGCCCAGCCCGTGCTGAAGCAGCACCAGACTGTCGTTGTATTCGGTATCACGCACTCTGGCAATGGCATGCTTGGCGCCTAACTGCTTTCCCATCAGGCAGCAGAGCATATTGATCTCATCGCTGTGGGTAGTGGCGATGATGATGTCACAGTTCCGTATATTTGCTTCGATCAGCTTCTGGGCGTTTGCACCGCTTCCCACGACGCCGATACAGTCCATGTTTTCACAGTCATTGATGATGGCCTGATTGTTGTCAATCACATAGACCTCATGGTTTTCCCGAACAAGGTTTTTGGCAACATAGTGACCTACCTTGCCGCAGCCGACAACAATAATTTTCATATGTGCCTCCGATAGTATTGGTCTATTGTATTATATCACTTCACCGCTGTCCTGTAAACATTTGTTTATGAAAATTTCAGTTTACTTCTTTACTTTATCCTGATTATTTGGTATAATAGGGACAAATGCCGCCGTGAGCGGAAAACAGGAGGTTTTCACCATGTACAATATGTCGATTGGCGTTATGCTCGAATCCTTCCTCAAGCCCGATGCCGAAGCGATGGCCATTGCCCATTCCATCGGCGCACAGGGGCTGCAGGTCTATGCAACTCCCGCCCGTGCCGAAAAGCACAACATCGTCACCGACGCAGGAAAGAAAGAGTTCCTGAAGCTGGTGAAGGACAACGGTCTCGTGATCTCCGCCCTCTGCGGAGACATGGGTCACGGCTTCACCCATCCCGAGCTGAATGATGACCTCATTGAGAAATCCAAACGCATCCTCGACACCGCACTGGAACTGGAGACCAACATCGTCACCACCCATATCGGCGTTGTGCCCGAGGATGAGACCTGCGATACCTATAAGATCCTTCAGGACGCCTGCGGACAGCTGGCTGCCTATGCGGACAAGATGAACGCCCACTTTGCCATTGAAACCGGTCCCGAGCCTTCCGCAAGACTGAAGAAGTTCCTCGATTCCCTCCACTCCACCGGCGTGGCGGTCAATCTCGACCCCGCCAACCTGGTCATGTGCGTGGCAGACGATCCCGTTCAGGCTGTCTACACCCTCAAGGACTACATCGTACACACCCATGCCAAGGACGGCATCATGCTGACCGAGACCAAGGCCGAAGACATCTACGGCAACCGTGCCGGTCAGGAAGTCGTCGTCAACGTGGGCTATAAGGAGCTGCCTCTCGGCCAGGGCGGAGTTCCCTTCCCTGCCTACATCAAGGCGCTGGATTCCATCGGCTACAAGGGCTTCCTCACCATCGGGCGCGAGTGCGGCGACAATCCCACTGCGGATATCGAAATGGCAGTCGGCTTCCTGCAGAACCTGATCAAGTAATCAAACCGGAGGCAGTAATATGGAAAAGCTGAAAGTCGGTGTCATCGGCTGCGGCGGTATTTCCGGCGTACATCTGGCCGGTTATGCCAAGCGGGACGATGTGGAGATCTACGCCCTGTGCGATATCAATCCCGCCCGTTTGGTCGTCCGTGGCGAACAGTACAATGTTCCCGAAGAGCGCCGCTTCACCGATGTGAACGAGATGCTCGCCAAGTGCCCCGAGATCCGGGCCTGCAGCGTATGCACCTGGAATGCCGCCCATGCAAAATGCACCATCGCCGCACTGAATGCGGGCAAGCACGTCATCTGCGAGAAGCCCATGGCGATGAACGTGGAAGAAGCGCAGGCGATGCTGGATGCGGCAAAGAAAAACAACCGCATCCTCATGATCGGCTTTGTGCGGCGCTTCGGCAATGACTGTGACATTCTGAAGGACTTTGCCGACAACGGATACTTCGGAGATATGTACTATGCCAAGGCGACCTATCTGCGCAGAAAGGGCTGCCCCGGCGGCTGGTTCGGCAACAAGGAGCTCTCCGGCGGCGGTCCCCTGATCGATCTGGGCGTACACATCATCGATCTGTGCCGCTATGTCATGGGCAACCACAAGCCCGTCTCCGTATACGGCGCTACCTTTAACAAGCTGGGCAAGCGGGACAACATCAAGTCCGGCGTCGCCTACAAGTCCTCTTCCAACATCGAAGAGATCTTCAACGTGGAAGACCTCGCCTCGGCCATGATCCGCTTTGACAACGGTTCCGTGCTGAGCATTGAGGCCAGCTTCAGCCTGAACATCGAGCATGACAGCCAGATCATCGAGTTCTTCGGCACCAAGGCCGGCGCCAAGCTCGATCCCGAGCTGCATATCTACAGCGAGATGAACGGCTATATGACCAATGTCAACCTCGCCAACTCCACTGCACTCAGCTTCGACGGTCTGTTCGAGCGTGAGATCGGTCACTTCGTCGACTGCGTAAAGGACGGCATCCCCTGCCGCAATCCCGCAGAGGACGGCGTGGAACTGATGAAGATACTTACCGGCATCTACAAGTCCGCCGCCACCGGCCACGAAGTAGTGCTCTGATCAACAATACAGGAGGAAAACAGCTATGAAGATCGGCGTCAGCAGCTACAGTTTTAACCATTATATGAAGACCACCGGCTGCAACTATCTGGATATCTGCGACATCGCCAAGGAAATCGGCTTTGACGGCATCGAGTTCACCGACCTGGACACCGCCGTCAGCGGCTGCAAGGATGAGATCGAGACTGCCAAGCAGATCAAAGAGCACTGCGAGAAGATCGGTCTGGAGATCAGCGCCCATACCATCGGCGCAAACTTCCTCTGTGACGATCCCGAAGCAGAAGCCAAGCGCATCATGGGCAAGGTAGACGTTGCCGAAGCACTGGGTGCCAAGGTCCTGCGCCACGATGCCTGCTGGCAGCCTGCAAAGTTGGGCGGCGGCTACACCTGGAGAGAAGCCGTTGAAACCATCGCTCCCTACATCCGCAAGGTCACCGAGTATGCCGCAGCCAAGGGCATCAAGACCTGCACCGAGAACCACGGCCGCTTCATTCAGGATCCCGATCGTGTGGAAGCACTGATCCGCAAGGTCAACAACCCCAACTACGGCTGGCTGGTGGATATGGGCAACTTCATCTGCGCCGACTGCGACTCCGTTCAGGCCGTCGCCATCGCTGCTCCCTATGCCTTCCACGTCCACGCCAAGGACTTCCTGTTCAAGAGCGGCGCCGAACCCATCCCCGGCGAGGGCTGGTTTGACAGCAGAGGCGGCAACCATATCCGCGGCACCATCGTCGGTCACGGCGTGATCCCCGTTGCACAGTGCGTCGGCATTCTGAAGAATGCGGGCTATGACGGCTATCTGAGCCTCGAATTCGAAGGCCTTGAGGACAACATCACCGCTCTGAAGTACGGCTACGCTTACCTCAGAAAGCTGGCTGACTGATGTTTCTGCCGAAAATTGCGATCCCTGTCACCGAAAAGTACTGCAGCGTGGCAAACTATGAAAACGCCCTCAACTGCCTCGGTGCCCTGCCCGTCAGAGTGTTTCCCGGCGAGGATATCGGACAGTTTTCCGGACTTCTGCTCCCCGGCGGCATCGATGTGGACCCCAAGTTCTACCACCAAGAGAACACCGCCTGCGGTTCAATAGATCTTGAGCTTGACCAAATGCAGTTCGACTACATTGACAGGTTCCTCGCAAAGGGATTGCCCGTATTCGGCGTATGCCGGGGGCATCAGGTCGTCAACGTCTATTTCGGCGGCACACTGATCCAGAACATCGAGACCTGCACCATGCACAAATGGCGTCCCGACGGTGACTCGATCCACACCACAGTTGCCGAAGCCGACGGATTCATCGGCAGACTGTACGGCACAAAACTGACCACCAACAGCGCCCACCATCAGGGCGTTGAGCTGCCCGGCGAAGGGCTGCGCATCGTCCAGACCAGTGACACCGACGGCATCTGCGAAGCACTGGCGCACGAAACGCTGCCCGTGCGGACTGTACAATGGCATCCGGAGCGTATGTGCTTCCTGAAAAAGCGCAGCGACACCGTCAGCGGAAAGCCCGTCCTCGAGTATTTCGTCAACGCCTGCAAAAACGGCGGCTACGAATTCTGATATTCGATAAAGAGATTGCCCTTACCGATAACCCGGTAAGGGCAATCCTTTTATATATCATTACGGAAGATGAATGGGATAGCGGTTAAACGAGGTAATGAACTCCATCGCATCGAACACGGGCTGGCAGTACAGCTCCGTTCTGCGGGCAACGTTCTTGACTTCTTCCCACAGCTTCATGGCCTCATCCCGGTTGCCCGTTGCTCTGGTATACAGCATCTTTGCGGTGATCTTTGCCAGCGGAGCAAGTCTGGACAGATAGAACCAGCTTCTCTGCCGGGACAGGTCCTCGTCCTCCAGATGCGCCTCGATGATCGGCATGAAGTCGTCCACCAGCTTCGGAATACGGCTGAATCGCTCGGCAGCCTCCGCATCGACCTCGTCCCGTTCACAGCGGCTGTATTCGGGCATAGAGAGGAACGACAGCGTTTCGAGATATTCCCGAACCTGCTTTCCGTCTTCTCCGAAGGCGACGGTAAAATAATCGCTCTTCACCTTTTCATAGTCGGTATCGCCCTGCCACAGGGTACGGCCCATCACATAGTTGCCCAAGCCCGTCGGGAAATGGCATCTTGTCAGCTGGCAGCTGATCAGACCGTCCAGTCCCAGGGATTTCAGGCTCTTGACATCCTGATTCAGCACCTTGGCGATGTCGCAGTTGCCCAGATCGTAATTGTGCGTCCACATATAGTGATAGTCGAACACAAATCCGTCGCCGGTAAACAGCTTGTGCCATGCCCGCAGATACTCCAGCGAATCGCCGATGCTGCGTGGCATCTCGTTCTTGTTCAGCTCGAACTGCCGCATCTTTCCCTTGGCATTCACGTCATAGCTGTAGGTATACGTCCTGCTGATAGGCGCAAACATCAGCGTGAACCGGTCGGGATTGTTGAACCGTGCAGAGATCGGCGGCCACAGCAGCTCCTGATAGATCAGGAACACCAGCCTCGTCTTGAGGCCCTTTTCTGTCAGCCGTGCATCCGCCTCATTCAGCAGCTCCACATACAGATCGGACGGCGTGGTCTTCCGGCAGTTCTCGCACTCACAGTGGTTGTTGGGATAGTCAGCCAGCCAGATATGCACATAGCCGATGTCGGGATGCGTCTGAGCATAGCTGACGATCTCCGAAACGAAGCTCTCCCGCACCTCGGGATCGGAATAGCAGAGGTTGGTATTGATGGCAACGCCCTTGCTGCCGTCACCTTTCGGCTCATACAGTCCCCTTCTGCCGTTCATCAGCGCCATGAACGGACGCTTTTCCTCCGGCACGGAAGCCGTATCCACGGTATACCAGCCGTTGGCATCCAGACCCAGACATTTAGCCGTCCAGCCGTGACCGACTGCCTGATGGATGAGTCCCCGCTGCTTCAGCAGGACACTGTAATCTGCAAGGAACCGATCCACCGTTTCGGGCGCAATAGGCGTTTTTGTCATCAGCGGATTGCCGGAATGATTATACCATCTCTCAAAAAACTGATAGGGGCGGAAGAACTGGGTGAAATACGTGTTCATGCCGATCTTCGGCAGGAAGTCCACCATGCTTGCTACGTTCTCGTACGAGGTGCTGCCCTCGAGGCAGATGCCCCTGTGCTTATAGGCTGCCTTCTCGGAAATCGAAACGCAAACCTCTGCGCTGTTCTTCCGGGGGATGTACTCGCCGTCCCTGCCCGGACGCAGGAAGGCACAACCTGCCTCGGTAAAGAAGCGGTACAGTGCGATCAGCACGCTCCTCGGATTCGTGCCGGTGATGCTGCCCTTGCAGTCCTTCACATCAATGGCAATGCCGTCGTCGAACTCGGGATCGTTGACCTCGGGCGCCTTGACGGGGCAGTTGAGACCCAGATACAGGCCTTCACCCTCAGTCACTTCGGCTTCGGGATCAAACTCCGCCATCAGGCGCCTGAACTCCGCCGCCGCCAATGCGGTCGCCGATGAATCATCCGTAAGAATCAGTTTCCATGTGCCTGCCATAAGACGAAACCTCCTTAGCTTTCAAGTATCGTATTGAGCCAGTTGACGGACGCCGCCTGTTCGGGATCATTCCGAACGGCGTTCCGAATGTATTCGGCTTCCTTTCGAAACTCGGCATCATCCACCTTTTTCGGCGTATCCCCGACAAAGCGGAGATATGTATTGTATTTGATATTCTGTATGGCTTCCTCGCTGAGGTACAGGCCGCAAATCATGTCATGGAAGAAGCAGGGCATCGGGAATTCGCTTCGGTCATGCGTGATCGCCGAAAGCACCAGCTCGTTCAGCTTGTCGTTATTCGGCTTGAAATTGTTCGAATCCGTGCCGAACAGTATCCTGTGGGAATACTTCTCAAAGAAATCGTGCCAGCAGTCAATGTCCTTGGAAAAGCCCAGATACATCTCCCAGCCGGGTGTCAAATCAAAGTTGACATTCGGATACTTCTCCATAACTCGCTCCGCCTCGTCAATGAAGTTGGAAAGGAAGAAGAAATGAGCAAACGTCACCCGCAGCTTCGGATGCTTATCCAGCATGGCAAATGTCTCGTCATAGATCTCCTGCTTGGTCGGGAAGGTGCCGTCACCGTAAAACCAGCCCCGGCGGATCTCCTCTTCGGACATCTCTCTCGCTTCCCAGTTGGTTTCCGGATCATTCACATGCATCGTGACCGGAATGTCGTTTTCCTCCAGCCAGGAGAACATCGGATCATACATCACATGATCGACGCCGAAGCCCCTCTTTTTTCGGTGCAGCGGATTCATTTCCATCATCTTGAGCCCGTCACAGCCCAACTCCATCAGCCGCTTGACCTGCGTCAAAGGGTCGATATCGGAAAATGTGCCGAACTCGTACAACGCACCGAATGCCCGCATTTTCATGTCGGTATAGTGTGTCTTCCAGTACAGCGCCTTCAGATTGTTGTGTATGCCCCGATACGGCAGAGAATGCATCGTGACATCCGTCACGCCGCTGTCCCGCATCAGGTCGAACATCCCTTTCGTCAACTCAAAGCTGTCATCGGTCAAATGCACATGAGAATCCGCAAAATGCATCATACTTACTCCTCCCGAATCCACTTTCTGCTTACCTTGTCTTCGTCTCCGGCACGTATATAAATGCTGCCTTCCGAATCGCCGTTGACCCGGATATTTCGGAACATGACATCCGTCTCTCCGGAAAGCAGAGCCAGCGCATCCACCTGCTCGGCAATTACATTTTCAACCCGGAGCCTCCTGATATAGTCGCCTTCCCGCTGGTTGCCGAATTCCAGCACGGCGGTATTTTCCACCACCAATCGGTCGATCGGCGGCTTGCGGGTCTCGATGCAGGGAATCAGCCGCACATCCCGCACGGTCAGGTCGTCGATCTGCACACCGGGCTCGCCTGCCCACTGCGGCTCGATACTGACCGCAGCACCGCATCGATCATAGCCCCGGATGTTTTCAAACAGGCAGTGCTGCAGCGATGCGTTGACCGTGATCGCCCGTTCACTGGTTCTTGCGGTAATATCGCGAATCGTAATATCATGCGTCTCACCCATCTGTGAGGGACGCACATGATAATAAAAGTTGTTCCCGACACGGATCAGCGCATACTTGTGAAGCTCCGCCTTGGGACAGGGATGCACCGGTTCGGTATCCCGCACATTTTCCACCAGAATGTCATACATTTTCGCTCCGTCGGAATTGCGCATGGCAACCAGCGGATGGTCCAGCGCCCAGCCGGAAATATTCCGGATGGTAACATGGTGGATATCGTTGTTCCATTCGGACACCACCACATTGTACTTATCAGCTCTCGGCGCATCGATAGCGGAAAGCGCCACCATGTCATCCGAGGTCTGACCGTACAGGTTTTCTATGAGGATATTGTTGCAGCCGTTGCGCAGGTTGATGCCGTCCTGATTTCTTCTGTCTCCGGTGGCATCGAATCGGACATTGCCGATCCTGCCGCATTTGCAGTAGGAAAAACAGAGTCCCCAGTAGCGATGATCGATAATACTCAGATTCTCCACGGTAAAGTACCGCACATTGAAAAACAGGATCGGCGTATTGTATCTCACCGCCGGATGCCCTTCCTTATACTGGGTCAGTTCCGACAGGTCATTGGCATTGCCGCCATCTAATACTGCATTCCCCATGCCGATAATATGGATATCGTGGTATTCCTCTGCCGTATCCAATCCGTTTTCGGTATAGATATTTGCCGTGCGGAAGAAATTGGTATAGACATCATCTGCCGCTTTCATGTGGCACTGATCCAATACCACGGTAATGCCGGACTTCAGCAGTACCGGACGGTCGATGCGCCACAGCATTTCCCCCATGCGGACATTGTACCGGGGGATCACGACCTTGCAGAGCCCTGTTTCCAGCGCCAGATCTACTGCATTTTGAATGGAATCCGCATCCGTCACGCCCATGACATCATTCGGCGTGACATAACCACGTTCCAATACGGCTGTTCTGTCCATAAAGCGCCTCTTACTGTTTTGCCTCAAATATCACATCTGCCAGTGCACACAGCTCTGCCAGCGACAGCGCTTCGCCCCGAACCTTCGGGTCAAGCCCGCAGGAGGTCAGCCACTTCTCCGCCGTATCCCTGTCCACCGAGAACGAAGCGCACAGGTTATTCTGCATGGTCTTTCTGCGCATGGCAAAAGCGCAATTGATCAGCCGCACCATGAGCCTGTCATCCTTAGCCTGTACCGGCTTTTCGGCATAGCAATCCAGCTCGATAAAGGAGCTTGATACATGAGGGCTCGGCGTAAACAGCTCCGGTCCCAACTCCTCCAGCGTCTCGCATTTGCAGAAATACTGTACCGTTGCGGAAAGGGCGCACCATTTTTTCGAGCCCTGTTTGGCCATGATGCGCTCAGCCGCCTCGGTCTGTACCATGATATCGATACGTTCCGGCTTGTTCTTCAAGGACAGGAAGCGCAATATCACGTCCGCCGTGATGTAATAGGGCAAGTTGGCGACCACGAAATAGGGCTTCTCCCCCATCGTAGTCTCGATATCCAGCTTCATGATATCCGCCCAGATCAGGCGCACATCGGAGCCGTCCAGCACGGTTTCCAGCACCGGTTCAAGGTTCTTGTCCAGCTCTACAGCGGTCACGGAAGCGCCTCTGTCCGCCATATGTCTGGTCATAACGCCGGCGCCGGGGCCCACTTCAAGGATATTGCTGTTTTCGTCCACGCCAGCACAGCTGATTATGCGCTCGATCAGTTCATCGTCAAGCAGGAAATTCTGGCCGATGTTATGGTTATAGTGGAAGAGGTTGCTTTCCAGCGCCACTCTCGCCAGCAGTCCTGCAGAAAAATCTCCGTTCATATATTACTCCATAATTCCGAGAACGATCTCGATCTCAACAGTCGAAGGATGCTCCAGATAGTTGCCGTCCGCATCGGCGCAGCGATAGACCGTCAGCATGATCTTGTCGCCGGGCTGCTTTTCGTCCAGGATCGCAGACATATCCGCAAAGGAACGCACACGCTCGCCGTCCATGTGGGTGATAATGTCGTTTTTCAGCAGGCCGCTGTCCTTGGC
>JAZLHZ010000079.1:0-6158 GCA_045617085.1 Clostridia bacterium | reverse complement strand
CAGCGAGGACGTCAGCTGCGGCGGCTATGACTGGTTCGAGCTGTACCACGCCTCCTCCGGTGCACTGGATCTTTCCGGCTGGGGACTTTCGGACAATTCCGGCAGACCCCGCAAGTGGCAGTTCCCCGCAGGTGCCGTCATCGATCCCGGCAAATACATGATCGTGATGTGCTCCGGCAAGGACACCAAGAGCGAAGGCAGATATCATACCAATTTCGCACTGTCCGCCGACGGCGGTTATACCGTGACGCTGAGCGATCCCGGCGGCAATGTGGTCGACCGGATGCCCGTGATGCAGCAGTATGCCAATGTCTCCTACGGCAGAGCTTACGGCATGTCGGGACTGCGGTACTTTGAAGAGACCACGCCCGGCAGCGCCAACACGACCTACGGCTATACCGGCCGCTCCTCCGGTGCGGAGTATTCCGTCCGGGGCGGCATATTCAACGAGGGCCAGACGATCACCGTATCGCTTTCCGCTCCCGCAGGCAGCACCATTTACTATACGCTGGACTGCACCGAGCCCACGGCGACCTCGAGGATGTATACCGAGCCTTTTACCATTTCAAGTACGACCATTCTGCGGACGGCGGTATACACCACCGGGATGCTGCCCTCGTATATCGATACCCAGAGCTATCTGTTCGGCATCAGCCATCAGATGCGGGTGGTGTCGCTGGTGACCGATCCCGCCAACCTGTGGGACGAGGATACCGGCATCTACGTCAAGGGTAAGCATGCCTGGGAGGAATATCCCTACGGCGCAATGAATCAGGGCGCCAACTACTGGATGGACTGGGAGAAGGCAGCCAACGTGGAGGTATTCACGCAGGAAGGCGAGACCATGCTGAGTCAGGGCTGCGGACTGAAGATACAGGGTCAGTTCAGCCGCTCGGAGGATCAGAAGGGTCTCAAGATCATTGCGGACAGCAAGTATTCCGAAGAGAACCGCTTCCATGCGGCGCTGTTTGACGACAGGGACTACACCGAGTATCAGTCCTTCGTGCTGCGTGCCGGCGGTCAGGATACCCAGAAGACCCGTGTCAGGGACATCCTCCAGACCTCCTATGCCGAGGCGACGGACGTCATGTATCAGGCGTATGAGATGTGTGTGGTATACCTCAACGGCGAGTACTGGGGCCACTATAACATGCGGGAGCGCATCAACAAGTACTCCATCATGCAGTGGGAGGGCTGGGACTGCGATCCCGACAGCATCGACCTCATCAAGGGCAACTCCATCGTGATGCAGGGCTCCAACGCCAGCTTCAATGAGCTGCTGACCTGGATCAAGAAGGAGGGCGGCGCCACCTACCGCCTGAAGCAGGGCGAGAAGCTGACACAGCAGGATTATGACGAGATCCTTGCCCATATCGAACAGTATGTCGATGTCGATAACTATCTGGACTATGTGGCGATGCAGATCTATACCGGCAACACCGACCTGCTGAACGTCAAGCGTTACCGCAGCGTCGAGGAGGACGGCCTGTGGCGGTATATCCTGTTCGACACCGATACGGGCTTCATCTTCCTGGACACCAACTCGGTGCGCCGCTGGCTGGATCCCGAGGGTGCAGGCTCCGGAAAGAAGACCGACAACACGCTGTACATCGAGCTGATGAAGAACCCGGCCATCGTGGACAAGTTCATGCGCCGGTTCAACGAGCTGTTCGTACAGGAGTTCAACAGTCAGACCACGCTGGAGAAGCTGGACGGCATGTACCGCCTGCTGGAGACCGAGATCGATGCCCACAATCTCAAGTGGGGCGTTTCGAGAACAAAGTACGACGACGCCTGGGATACGCTCATCAAGAACGTCAAGGAGCGCCCGAACTACGTGTTCCGGTACTTCCAGGAGGTCTACGGCTTCAGCGATGCCCAGATGCAGGACTACTTCGGCGAGTCTCTGGCGCTGATCGAGGCGTTCAACAACAAATAAAAAACATTCACGGAGCAGCACAAAAAACTGCTCCGTGAATCGCAGAGGAGAGGTTTTTATGGAAAAGGCACTGCCGATCGCGGTCATCGTCATCTCCAATATCTTCTATCATATCTGCTCGAAGGAGACCCCGGAGGGCATCAACCCGTATGCGGCGCTGACAGTCACGTACCTCGTGGGCGCTGCGGTGTGCGCCGTACTGTTCCTGTTTACCCGCAAGGGCGGCATCCTGCAGGAGTATAAACAGCTCAGCTGGTCAAACTGGGTGCTGGGTATCGCCATCGTCGGACTGGAAGCGGGCTCCATCGCCATGTACAAGGCGGGCTGGGCCATCAGCTCCGGCCAGCTGGTCCACAGCGCCATCCTCGCCGTCTGCCTCATCGTCATCGGCGTGATCGTGTATAAGGAGCATATGTCCATCAGCAAGATCGCAGGCATCGTTATGTGCCTCGCCGGACTGTACTTTATCAATAAGTGAGCAGTTGTTGAATTAGCAATTAGCAATTTATTGAAATCAATTATGCAACCAAAAGTCTCGCCTCCGGCTCATTGAGGGCGAGATTTTTTAATTTGATATAACAATCAGCCGACAGTACAAGCTGTCGGCTGATTGATAATTGCTAATTACTCACTGCAAACTGTTCGCAAATTCACCCATTGCTTCGATCTCTTCGTTCATGACCTGTCCCATCAGCTCCAGCTGAGCGGCATAGGCGGCCTCGTAAATGGCGATTTCCTCGGAGAAATCGGTATCGCCGGTCTCGGCCTTGATGAGCAGGGAGACAGTGGCTTCGTCGGTATCGGCGTAGACATAGCCCTTATCGGTGCCCCAGAGCTTGCTGTTGCCCAGCGCGGCGTCGGTGTGCAGGGCGCTGGAGCTTGCAGCCTCATCGCCGAAGATGTAGTAGTTGTATTCGGCGAGAGCGTTGATGCCGTAGGCGATGTCCAGAGCGCCGGTGCCCTCGTCGGTGAACAGGTCGCCGTTGTTCAGAGCGGCCAGTACGCCGTCCAGCAGGGTCACGTTGTCCTGATAGCCCACATGGCGCTGAACCACGTCGGAGGAGAACTCGATACCGATGAAGTTGTCCTGTACGAACTTGAAGGCGGCAAGGGTCTTCTGATTGAGGGCGATGCCTTCCTCACGGATGGCGGCCTTTTCCTCATCGGAAGCGGCTGCGGCATAGCGGGCATTGACATCGGCGATGGCGGCATTGTGCGCTTCGGCGGCCTCGGTCATTGCGGCAATGGCGGCATCCCAGGCAGCGGTATCGACACCTGCCTCGGCGGCGTAATCGGCATCGAAGGAGTCGGCCAGATCATTGCAGGACTGAACGAGATCCAGCTGCAGGGCGGGAGCGGCATCGATGGAGAGCAGGAGGGCGCCGAACACGTTGATGTTGTTCTTCATGGTGCGCTCGCAGTAGGTGGTGTAGTCGTCGGAATCGGTGTGGTAGTGGAGCTGGCTCCAGCCGTATTCGCCCTCCAGATTGTCCAGAGCGACGCAGGTATCGGTTACATTGAGGAAGTAGGGTACGCCGGCATTGCGGTAGGAAATGCCGTCTTCCATGGTGGTGGTGTCGTGGGTCTCGGCCTCGATGGTGTTGCCCTCGACCACGGCGGCGTCAAGAGCGCCGCTGCCTACGAGGTTGGCAACGAGAGTGCGGTATTCGGGCACGCAGGAGATCATGAAGGTGCTGCCGCCGTCGTCAAAGGCGCACAGCTCGAAGTTGAACATGGCGAGGGTCTTGGAGGCCCACTCGGGATGCGCAGTATTGATGAGCTCCCAGGCGCCGCGGGTCCAGTCGAACTCGGTGCCGCTGATACCCCATTCCTCTGCGCCGTGGGCGACGATCATGATGTCGTTCTCGGGCTGGACGCTGCTGTCGATGATGCCCTTGCCGATGGCCATGGCGGCGGCGATGGCGGAGCAGTCATCCTGGAAGCCCTCGAAATACATGTCGTAGTGACCGGAAACGATCATCTGCTGTGCGGAAGACTTGCCGGGGATGCGGCCGACCACGTCATAGCTGACGCCGGTTCCGATCTCCATCACGCTGTCGATGACGAGGGTGCAGGTGTCGTTGCCCGCCTCGATGGCCTCGGCGATGGTGAAGTAGTTGTTCTTGGTGATGATGGCGGTGGGCAGGAGATCTTCGCAGCAGACATCCTGGATCTGGTATACATCATCGCTCCAGCGGCCGTAGCCGTCGATGTCATAGGTGACGAGGGCGGCGGCGCCGTGGGAATGTGCCTCGTAGATGTACAGGTTGATCCAAGCCTCGTTCCACTGGTCCACGCCGACCAGAGCGATCTTGCCTTCCACGTCCTTGCCCTCGTAATCCCACGAGAAGCCGGTGCCGCAGTCGACGATCTGCGCAGTGATGCCGTCGGCATCGGTGCCGTTCACCTGATACGAAACGGGCATCAGGGAGATGTCGGTGCCCTCAATGGTGAGGGAAGCGCCGTTAAATTGCCACTTATCCACGGTGACGGGGATCTTTTCCACGTCGGTGAAGCCGATGCGCTCCATCTCGGCGGCGATGAAGTCGGCGGCGGCATGCTCGGCATCGGAGCCTGCGGTGCGGAAGCCGAGCTCGTTGTCGTGCATGGACTTGTCGGTGGAGAGCGTCAGCGCCAGCTGATAGGCGTAATCCACATCGGCGGCTGCCAGATAGGCGGCGATGGGATCGGTCTCCTCGGCGGAGACGGCGGCGGACATGCCCAGCACAAGGGCCAGGCACAGGAGCAGGGAAATGACCTTTTTCATGGGGACTTCCTCCTTCTTTTTGTCGTCGCAGGCTGGCTGGGTAAAAGAAAAAGTGATGTGTTTGCTGCACACACCACTCACAACACCGTATCATGATGCCGTAACAGAATACGGCACTCCCGTTTTGTGAGATAAGGATAGGTTGTCAGAGTCTATACAGTAACGACTACTTTTAATACTCTTATTGACCATTTCACTCGGATGTGCGCATAGGCGCGTGAAACTTGGCTCGTGAACAGTCTGTTGCCTCCAACATTCTGTCCACAGGGAATCAATAAAAATACAGCAAAGCTGCGTGCGAGTTTATACCCCGCATCGGCATTCGACCCGGCTGTCCGTCCGGCCTGAACCCTCTGCAGTGCGGAGGATGGGTCTGTCTTTACCCGGAATGACTCTGATTTCATTCCTTATCTGCGACGGGCATATCATAGCATTATTTAACGAACTTGTCAATGTTTGTCCCAATTAAGTTTCTATTGATTTTTGATGCTGCCGCGGAACGGTTGACATCCCTTGTATCCTGTGGTACAATACAGGAGAAAATATAACAGGAAGGGGCCTGATATTATGTTGCCGGTAATGAAGATCGGCGATGTCGAGATCACCCGTCTGATCGTCGGAAGCAATCCCTTTACCGGGAAATCCCACATGAACGCCGCCGTCAGCGGAAGCATGAAGGAGTACTATACCGAGGCACACATTTTTGACACCCTGCGCCGCTGCGAGGAGGCGGGAATCAATGCTGTCCAGTCCAGAGGCAGCGAGCCCATGATGGGCATCATCGACCGCTACCGGGCCAATGGCGGAAAGCTTTTGTACCTGTGCCAGACCGGAAAGAGCGAGGATACCTTCACCGAGGAGCTGGACGAGATCATGAAGCACAAGCCCGCCGCCGTCTGTATCCACGGAGAGCTGGCGGACAAGATGTATTATGCGGGCAGAGCCGATAAGCTGGAGAACCTGCTGAACGAGATCCGCCGCCGCAACGTGCCCGCAGGCCTGTGTGCCCACTGTCCGCAGGTCCTGACCATGGCGGAGCAGAAGCAGTGGAAGCCGGACTTCTATATGGCCTCCGTGTACAATCTGACGCTGCCCGGACGGCAGGCGGATGCCGACGGCGAGAGCTTCCACGAGGAGGACGTGCCGATCATGTACGGCGTGATCCGTCAGCTTACCGCCCCGGTCATTGCGCTGAAGATCCTCGGTGCAGGCAGGCGCAGCCGAACACAGGCGGACGCCGCCCATGCCTTTGACGAGGCGTTCGCCTCGATGAAGAAGGGCGACGGCGTGCTGGTGGGCATGTTCGACAAGGACATCGACCAGCCGTTCCTCGACGCACAATATACCTTGGATGCGATCAAAAAATCGGGAAAATAATCATATAAAGGAGAGGATACACATGAATACCGAGATTCGTCTGAATACCGAAAAGGTGATCGGCCCGGTCAAGCC
>JAZLHZ010000078.1:0-8485 GCA_045617085.1 Clostridia bacterium | reverse complement strand
CCAGCTCTGCCTTCAGCTCATACGGGCCGCCGTAGGGCAAGGCAGGCAGCTCGATACACCAGTCGCAGGCGATGATGTTTTCATCGTATACCTGACCGGCAAGCTCGATGTGCAGCTGACCGCCGCCCTCGCCGAAAATGCGGATGGGCTTGTTTGCCTGAAGCACCATGCCGTCGGAAAACAGGGGAGAGAGATGCATAAGGGGTTCCTCCTTTTGTTGATTGGAATCATTATACCGCATTTTTCGGAATTTTTCAAGAATATTCGGATGAGATAATATACGGATATTGACGGTTTTAATATAATGTGATATAATATAACCAGATGAGAAAAGGGCAGGGTAAGGTAATGGAAAAGATGGTATTGTATCATGCGACGGATGAAGAATGTGCGGAACAGATATTGGAAAAAGGGTTTGTTCACAGACAAAACCCGGAGCACTGGCTGGGAAACGGTATCTATTTTTATTTCGATTACAGCCTTGCAGAGTGGTGGGCAACGAAACCGACCCGCAGGTTTGGACATGAAATAAAAAACAAATGCATATTGACGACTACGCTGAGCATCAACCGGGACAAAATTCTGGATCTGCGCAGATTGGAAGATTATCAGGACTGTGTTTTCGCATTCCATACCTTCAACAGTAAGATCGTTCCGAGATTGGAAGAGGATACGATCCATAACCGGGATAAACTGAGATGTGCATTTTTCGATTGGCTGTTTGATGCGTATACGATAGATTGTATTATCGGCAGCTTTACACATGACGGAAAAGCATATCTGAATACAATGCCGTTTGCTGATTTGGAACGGCTGAAGATATTTGATTTACCATACGTAGAGACACAGATATGTGTTCGGGAAGGCTTGATTGAGCCGACTGCTGTAAGCAGGGTCAAGGAGGGCGAAACGAAATGAAACCGAGATATACTTCGGAGAAATCGATCAATGCTTCGATCAACAGAGTTCTGGACAAGAATGGCATTGCCAGACGGAAAAGGGCAGCCAAGGAAGGCGAATACAAGCTCGTTGAGGTCGAGAACGGCGGCGTGGTCGTTGTAAAAGCGAACAATGATGCACCGGCTGAAAATACGGAGATCAGTGCCGGAGAAGAATAATGGGCAAAGCAGGAGATTTCGTTGCGTGATCTCCTGCTTTTATTCTGCATACTGCTATATGTAACTTAAAATGCTTGATTTTCACATTTGACTGTGATATACTGAATCACAGCAAAGGCCGAATACCGGCCGACAACCGACAGGAGGATATATCATGAAGGTTATTATTCAGCAGGATTATGAAAAGATGTGCGAGTGGGCTGCGAATCATATTATCGCCGCCATCAATGCAAAGACCGGCAAGGAGCCCTTCGTTCTGGGTCTGCCCACCGGCTCTTCTCCCCTGGGCGTATATCGCAAGCTGATCGAGGCCAACAAGGCCGGCAAGGTGAGCTTCAAGAACGTTGTCACCTTCAACATGGACGAGTACGTCGGTCTGCCCCGTGAGCATGACCAGAGCTACTGGTACTTCATGCATGACAACTTCTTCAACCAAAACGACATCCCCGCCGAGAACATCAACATCCTGAACGGCATGGCTGAGGATCTGGAAGCCGAGTGCGCCCGCTATGAAGCAAAGATCGCTTCCTACGGCGGCATCGACCTGTTCATGGGCGGCAGCGGCGTTGACGGACATATCGCCTTCAACGAGCCCTACACCTCTCTGAAGTCCCGTACCGGCGTCCGTGAGCTGGCCGAGGACACCAAGATCGTCAATTCCCGCTTCTTCGGCAACGATCCCGAGAAGGTTCCCTCCCGTGCTCTTTCCGTCGGCGTCGGCACCGTGTGCGACTCCAAGGAAGTCCTGCTTCTGATCAACGGCCACAACAAGGCCCGTGCCCTGGCCAACTGCATCGAGGGCGGCGTGAGCTCCAAGTGGACCATCTCCGCCATCCAGCTGCACAACAATGCCGTCATCGCCTGCGATGAGGCTGCCTGCGGCGAGCTGAAGGTGGATACCTATAAGTATTTCCTCGACGTTTACAAGGCAGAGCGCCTGTAATCCGAGCTGAAAAAACCGGCTGCCGAAAGATCTGCTTCGGCGGCCGGGCTTTGTTTATTACCGGAGGGAAAAAGCATGAAAGAATCCATTCGTCTGACCGAGGATGTGCCCGTCAGGGGCAGCTATGACGTGATCGTTGCCGGCGGCGGCGTGGTCGGTGTGGCGGCGGCGCTGTCCGTGCGGCGCAGAGGCCGCCGGGTGCTGCTGCTGGAAAAGGCGAACATCCTCGGCGGTCTTGCGACGCTGGGACTGGTCAACCTGTTCGTGGCGATGGACAACGGCAGGGGAAAGCAGGTGATCTTCGGCATGGCGGAGGAGCTGCTGCGCACCTCCATCAGGTACGGCTATGACAACCTGAACCCCAATTTCGTGGACGGCGTGAACATCGATCCCGAGGACAAGCGCCGGTATGCGACCCATTTCGATCCCTATATCTTCGCCCTGCAGCTCAACAAGATGTGCAGAGACGAGGGCGTGGACGTGCTGCTGGACTGCCTGGCGACGAAGCCCGTCATGGAGGGGAACACCTGCCGGGGCGTGGTGGTGGAGACCGTCTCCGGACGGGAATACATCGCCTGCCGGGAGCTGATCGATACCACCGGTTCTGCGGACATGCTGCGCCGCAGCGGCGTGCCCACGGTGGAAAGCAACCGGTACTGCTATTTCTATCCCGCCAAGATCGACTTTGACGACTGCCGGAAGGCGCTGGAACACCATTCTCTGCTGAACCTCATCAAGGACATCCGGGTGGATCCCGAAGGCATTTCCGGCAGCGGCAGAAAGCCCAGAGATGTGCCCATGTGGAACGGCACCCGGATCGAGGATGTCAACGACTACCTCACCTGTATGCAGCTGAAGACGCTGGAAATGATCAAGGACGATGACCGCAGCAGCCGCATCATCGCCCGCATGCCGCTGATGCCGCAGTTCATCACCATCTGCCGCATCGACGGCGACGCCGTCTTTACCGCAAAGGACGTATACCGCCATTTCGAGGATTCCGTCTGCGCCGTCAACAACTTCGACGTGCGGGACGAGCTGTACGAGGTGCCCTACCGCTGTCTGTACAGGACCGGCTGGCCCAACATCCTGACCGCAGGCCGGTGCGTGGCGGCCGAAGGCGAGGGCTGGGACGTGCTGCGGGTGATCCCGCCTGCAATCCTGACCGGACAGGCGGCAGGCGAGGCCGCCGTGCTGGCACTGGAGGAGGAAAAGGCCGTTTCCGATATCAGCATAGGGCTTCTGCAGAAGCGGCTGGAGGAAGGCAGGGTCATGATCCACTTCCCGGATGAATGGGTCCCGGAAGACCGCAGCTCGGCGGAGGCCGCAGTGACCGAAACGAAATCATAAGATCTGACGGAGGCTCACTATGCCGGAAAACAGAGAAAAGCCCGCCAATATCGTGCTGGAAGGCTTCATGGGCGTCGGCAAAACCACCATCGGGAAAGCCGTCGCCGAACTGCTCGACTATCGGTTTACGGATACGGACGAGGAAGTGCGGGCAATGGCGGGAAAGTCGATCCACGATATGCTGTTAGGCGGAGAGCTGCCGCTCGTCCGTGAATGGGAAAGCAGGGCATGCCGGGCACTGTCGGAAGCTTCGGATACCGTCATTGCGACCGGAGGCGGCGTGTTTACGGTTCCCGAAAATGCCGCTTGCCTGCGCAGAAGGAGCTTTGTCGTCTGCTTGGAGCGGGATTTTGACGTGGTATATCCGCTGATCTCCGGCGACCCGATCCGGACGATGGCATACGGAAAGTCCTATGACGAACTTAAACAGCTGTCGGACAGCCGAAAGCCGATGTACGAGGGGAATGCCGATCTCGTGATCCGGGTCGGAGAGATCGGGGAGACGGCGGAACGGATCGCCGATGCCTACAGGAAGGCAAAAAACACAGATATATAAGAACAACCCCGGCTTCGGCAGCCGGGGTTTTATATGCGGTCAATTACTTGAGAAACAGTGCCTGCTCGGCCTGACGGCGCTGAACCAGCACCGGGAGGACCTTTCCGCCACCCTTGCAGAAGGTGAGTATCTTCTGGGCGACGACGTCGGCGGTGCGGCCTCTGACGAGGTTCTGCAGATTGCCGTTGCCGCAGTTGAAGGTGAAGGCGGTCAGTGCATCGAAGCGGTTCTGATTCATCTCGAAGGAGATATAGCCGGTGTTGACGGCGTTCTGGACCTGATTGCCGTACTTGACGATGTCCTCACGAAGGAGTGCACGGGCTTCGGCTTCACCGGAGAGCTTCATGCCGGGGACAACATTTGTGGTGTGTCCGTATCCGATGGTCCAGACACCGGCGGGATCCTTGTAGGCTTCCAGGTGACAGGGCTCAAACGGCGTGATCAGGTTGATGCAGTTCTCGCTGGGACGGTAGTTCTCCGCAAAGGCAGCGGGGACAAGGGTCAGAGTCAGTACCAGTGCCAGCAGCAGGGTGACGATGCGGGTGATGCGATTGTTCTTCATGATGTTGTTCCTCCGTTTTTTCTTGTTTTTTGTTTTCTGCTTCTTTATACGAGACAAAACGGAGGAGGGCTACAGGAATGAAGATTTTTTTAGTGAGGAATGTGGAGTGAGGAGTGAGGCGGCTTCGCCGCCCCGAACTCTGCGAAGCAGAAATAAACTCCTAACTCTCATCTGAAAAAGTGTCACTACTGTATTAAGAGTTTTCACCAGCTGCCATACTTTATCAGCCCCACCCCCCGCCTGCGGCGGTCCCCCCTCTCCAGTGAGCTGGAGAGGGACTTTTGGTGGCTGCGCCGCCTATATTGAAAAACAAATGCCGACAGCGGAAGCTGTCGGCTAACTGCTCACTATCAGTAGAGGAGCTTAATGGTATGAACGAGGGACTTGCTGCTCTTGGCGGCGACGCCGATCACGCCGGGCTTTGCGGGCCACTGGTGGTTGGTGTCGTTGAAGTCGGGATGGTTGCCCCAGGGCTCGATGGCGATGAAGCCGCTGCCGGGCTCGGTCCAGAACAGCAGATAGTTGAAGCCGTCAAATTGCACGTGCACCAGCTCCTTGCCGCTCTTGTGGCGCAGGGTCACGCCCCGGGACTTGAGGTTGATGAGGATGATGGAATCGCAGGCTTCCTTCGTGAGGGGCAGAGCGCCCTTGTCGTTGAAGGGGAGCAGCCGCTGGGTGCGCAGGATCAGGTCGTCGTCCAGCTCGCTCATGTATACGCCCTTGCCCTCGTCCGCATCGAAAACGATCTCATACTCGCCATAGCCGCCGGGCACCGCATAGGCCTCGTGGGCGCCGATGCCGAAATACAGGGGCGTATCCATCAGATTGGTGACGAGGTATTCCACCTTCAGCTCGTCGCCCTCCAGCGTATAGATGAGGCGCAGCTCGTTGTCAAAGGGATAGCCTTCGGACTTGGCGTTTTCGTCTGCCAGCAGGAAGGTAACGCTGTCTGCGGCCTGCTTCTCCACGGCAAACTCTCTCTCAAGGGCGAAGCCGTGCTTGGGCAGGATATACTTTTTGTTGTTCAGAATGTAATAGTCGTCCAGGAGATGTCCGGCAACGGGGTACAGCACCGGTGCGTGGCCGTCCCAGTACTTGGGGTCGCCGCTCCACATGCGTTCGGTTCCGTTTTTGTCCTTCAGGCTGATCAGCTCTGCGCCGAGGGTCGTGAATACGGCGGTCATGTTTTCGTTGGAAATGGTGACATTCATGGCAATACTCTCCTTTTTCTTGCAAAATAAAAATCGTGTATCTGTATTATACACGATTTTTTATGATTTGTAAATAGCTCAGCGGTTACTGCCGACAAAGAAAATGCTGAGCGTGCCGGGGCCGGAATGGCTGCCGATGGCCAGATCTAGGTCGTTGATGACGATCTCCCGGTTTCCGATGGCGGCGATGACCTTGTCCGCCAGCTCCTGCGCTCTGGCGAGGCAGTTGCCGTGCACGATGTAGATCGGCAGTTCGGGATCGGCCAGTGCGTGGTTCTTCACCTGATCCGCCATCTTTTTCAGTGCGGCTTTCATACCTCTCACCTTATCCAGCGCCACCAGCTTGCCCAGATCGTTGACGTGCAGCATGGGTTTGATGTCCAGCAGCGTTCCTACGACGGCACCGGCTGCGGAGATCCTGCCGCCCTTGTGGAGGAATTTGAACGTGTCTACGGTGAAGTAATGGACGATCTTCAGCTTGATCTCCTCGACATAAGCACAGACGGTATCGATATCGGCACCGGATTCCCGTTTTCTTGCCGCCAGTGTGACCAGCATTCCCTGACCCATCGAGGCGCAGAGGCTGTCACAGGAAAACATCTTCCGTTCCGGGTATTCTTCCTTCAGTTCGTTTATGGCGGTGCAGATATTCTGATAGGTGGAGCTGAGCCCCGAGGAGAAGCCGATGTACAGGACATCGTTTCCGGCTTTTACCAGCGGCTCGATCTTTTCCAGTGCATCGCCGATGCTGGGGGCTGAGGTGCTGTATGCGGCATTTTCCTCCGACATGCGCCGATAGAGCTCCGCCGGGTTGACCTGCGGATAATCGGAATAACTGAAAAAGTCGCCGCCCTCACTGCGTACATACATGGGGATGACGGTGATGTTGTATTTCTCTATCAGCTCGGAAGTCAGGTTGGCGCCGCTGTCGGTTACGATCTCAAAACTCATTTTATATACTCCAAGGATATATTTTTTCTATATTATACCACGCTTTTATTCAGCCGTGGTTCAGTATACGTTTTTAATCTGTGGCAAAAATGGCTCAAAATGCATACTTCAAATAAAATCCTTCAGAACGGGACAGGTATTTCCGACGGTTTCGATGACCTTGACCGCCAGTCTTGTGCCTGCCTGTGCGGCTTTGCTCAGGGGCAGGCCAGCGGAAAGCGCCATGACGACACCGCTGAGGAAGGCGTCTCCGGCGCCGGTGGTGTCGGCTACCGTACACTGCATCGGCTCGCAGATGCCGCTTTCTGCTGCGTCAAAATAGACGGCGCCCCGGCTGCCCAGGGTAATGATCATCGAGCGGATCCCGGCTTCGGGCGCCTTGCTGCACATGATATGAAGGATATCTTCTCTCGATCTCTGCTCCAGATCGCTCATGCCGAAAAGCCGTCCGGCTTCGTTGTCGTTGCAGACGACGCAGCTGATGTCCTTCAGCAGCGGACGCTCCTTCAGCACGATCTCCATGTTTCCAACTATTATATACAGAGGTTTGTTGTATTTCTTTGCCAGCGCCGTGAAGGTCTCCGCCAGAAGGGGAGTCGTGTCGAATTCCAGGATCACGGCATCGCAGGAGGAGATGATCTCGTCGCCCTTCGTCCGGGCCAGCTGTTCGAGGGATGTGTATTCGGGCTGACGGGAGATCTGGCCGACGACGTTGTTGGTATCGTTGAAGACCGCCAGCCACATGCCGCAGCCGTTTTCACAGCGCTCGATATAGGCTGTGTCGATGTCGTTGTCCGCAAGACGCCGGATGATCTCGCCGCCCAGCGCTGTGTCGTCCACATTGCTCACGAAGCGGGTATCGATACCGCAGCGGGCCAGGTTTTCCGCTACGTTCCTTGCGGCGCCGCCGTGGTCGATCTGGATGCTGCCGACGTTTCTGCCGTTGGGAATGTATTTGTTGTCCGGGAATCCCTTCATATCGATGAATACGGAACCGATGACAGTGATGCGCATACTGTTTTCCTCCGTTTGTTGGATGAGTTTAGTATACATGCAAACGGAGGAAATTTCAAGCCTTTTTTCGGTTTAACATACTGTTTACGGCATAAAAAACGGCATAATATGAATATGTATAATATGAAGAATACTAATATTTTCAAGCCGAAAAAAAAGCTTGACATTTGACCTGAGTTGTAGTATAATCTCTCATGTTGTTTGAGCGACACGGAAACAACCGAGAGCGAGAGCGGCAAGCGATCCTTGAAAACGATATAGAGAAGAGCGTTCAAGAGCGAAAGGCCGGAGCGGCGAAAGCTGCTGAGATGGTAAAGAATTCTTGAGCGAAAGAGAGAAAAAGAAGAACAGTCAGATTTCTGAGAGAGTAAACGCATGATGAGGGGTTGGCGCCCCGAGTTATGTAAGGATTGAACAGAAGAGTTTGATCCTGGCTCAGGACGAACGCTGGCGGCGTGCCTAACACATGCAAGTCGAGCGGAGACAGTGGTTTCGGCCATTGTTTGAGCGGCGGACGGGTGAGTAACGCGTGAGCAATCTGTCCTCTACAGGGGGATACCAGTTGGAAACAACTGCTAATACCGCATAAGACCACAGAGTCACATGACATAGGGGTCAAAGGAGAGATCCGGTAGAGGGTGAGCTCGCGTCTGATTAGATAGTTGGTGAGGTAACGGCCCACCAAGTCAACGATCAGTAGCCGACCTGAGAGGGTGATCGGCCACATTGGAACTGAGACACGGTCCAAACTCCTACGGGAGGCAGCAGTGGGGAATATTG
>JAZLHZ010000077.1:0-5134 GCA_045617085.1 Clostridia bacterium | reverse complement strand
ATCCGGTACGGTGGAGAACGGCATATACATCAACCATCTGCTGGACTGCAACGCCGTATACATCCCCGACGAGCGCCGTCCCTACGATGCGCATACCCATTTCGGCATCACCACTACCCAGTATTGGGGCGTGGTACGCATCACCTTCCTTACCGACCGCACGAACATGGTGTACCGGGACTATGATACGCAGACCGGCACCCTTTCTCCCATCCAGTGCTGCACCACCGGCGACCAGTACAGCGGCATTCTTACCGGTGTGACGCTGGCAGACTACCTCACTGCCCGGGTCGGCGACGTCAACACGCAGGCAGACCAGTGGGAGCATATCATCAGCACCTCCAAGCTGTATCAGCACGAGGGGTATTACTACGGCTTCTTCACTACCGGCGCATCACAGCCCGTGTGCTTCCGGACGAAGGACGCCATCCAATACGAAATGCTGGGCTATATTCCCGTGGTAGGCGAGTATGAGACCCAGTGCGCCTGGCTGAACGGCAAGCTGTACGCCATCGTCCGGGAAGCCCACGGCGACAACGATTTCTATATTTCCGAGGATGGCGGTTATACCTTCCGCCCTGCCGGAAAGACCGGACACCGGATGCAGCGGCCGCAGCTGATGGAGTACAACGGAAAGATCCTCATCTTCTGCTCTGAGGCGGGCGTACTGCCCAACCTCGCCCGGGATGGCAGGAACAACATGCGCCTGTACGCCGGGGAAGGCGACTTCAATACGGAGAACTACAAGCTGCTTCTGTCCTTCCAGGACAAGTACGGCATCGTATACTATGACATCGTCAACTACAAGAACACCCTGTACATGATCTACAGCAGCGGTGAACTGTACATCGACAAGAATCCGCAGGCTAAGGACATGCTTTCGCTGATAAAGTTAGGTGAATTTTGAGCGAATCCTCTTGACTTTACTGTGATAAAGTGGTAAAATAAGCCATCATGAATCAATGAAAAGAGGGACGCTCCATGAGCAGTTTTCTTGCATCCAGACATTCCAAACTGAAACCCTATGTGCCGGGCGAGCAGCCCAAGCTGAAGAACTATATCAAGCTCAATGCGAATGAGAACCCGTTTCCCCCGTCCGAAAAGGTAACGGCGGCGGTGGAAGAGGCGGCAAAAACGCTGAACATGTATCCGGATGCCAACTATACCGCCCTGCGGGACACGCTGGCAAAGTACAACGGCTTTGATACGGGCAATATCATCTGCGGCAACGGCTCGGACGATATTCTGAATCTGGCGTTTATGGCATTCTCCGACGAGAATTGCCCTGCCGTGTTCCCGGACATCACGTACAGCTTCTATAAGGTGTTCTGCGAGCTGCATCACATTCCGTATCGGGAGGTCCCGGTCAATGCGGATTTCTCGATCAATGTGGAGGATTACTGCAATGTCGGCGGCACCGTGTTCATCGCCAATCCCAATGCGCCGTCCTGCCTGTCGCTGACTGTGGAGCAGGTCGAGAAGATCGTCAGCTCCAACAAGGGGCACGTCGTGGTCATCGATGAGGCGTATGTGGATTTCGGCAAGGGCACCTGTGCAGGGCTTATAAAGAAGTACGACAATCTCGTCGTCACGAGGACGCTGTCCAAGTCCTTCTCGCTGGCGGGCTCCCGTCTGGGCTACGGCATCGCCTCCGAGGCGCTGATCGGCGACATGAACACCATCCGCAACTCGTTGAACCCCTACAACGTCAACAGCATGACCGTGGCTGCGGGCATTGCCGCCATTGAGGATGCCGAGTACATGCGGAAGAACTGCGCCGAGATCAAGGCGACCCGGGACTGGACAAGGGACGAGCTGCTGAAACTGGGCTTCATTGCGGCGCCCACCGATACCAACTTTGTATTTGCCACCCATCCCAAGTATGAGGCGACCTGGATCAGCAATCAGCTGAAGGAGAGAGGCGTGTTCGTCCGCCACTTCTCCGCACCCAGGATCAATGCATACCTGCGCATCAGCACCGGAACCAGGGAGCAGATGGAAGTTATGGTAAATGCCCTGAAGGAGATCCTGAAATAAACCTATATAGTAAAGCAGTACTGTCAGATAATAGTGACGGTACTGCATTTACTTTTGGAAGAAAAAGGTGTATAATAGAGGCGAGGTGAATGGTATGCAGGACAATTGTCAGAAGATCAAGCTGGTAAAGCTGGTGGAGCTGCTCATGAACGAGACGGATGAACAGCACCCGATGGGCACGTATGAGATATGCGATCGGCTGCGGGCGATGGGGATCACCTGCGAGCGCAGAACGGTCACGAAGGATATGGAGCTGCTGAACGTCTACGGGATCGAGGTCATGCATACGATGATCCGGCACCAGAAGGCCTATTATGTCGAGGACCGGCTGTTCAGTATTCCGGAGCTGAAAGTGCTGATCGACTCAGTGCAGGCGGCGACATTCATCACGGAAAAGAAGACCGAGCAGCTCACGAAAAAGCTGGCGAAGCTGGGCGGCAAGTACCGGGCGGAAATGCTGGAGCACAACGCCGTCCGTTTCCATGCGAAAAAGCACTCGAATGAAACGGTATTTTACGCCGTCGATTATATCAATCGGGCGATCGGCGAGGGAATGTGCATCAGCTTCCGGTATTTCGATCTGAACGAGAACGGCGAGCGGCTGCTGCGCTACGAGGGCAGGGACATCATCGTCGACCCGATGGCGCTGATCTACAACAACGACAGATATTACCTGATGGCCTATAACGAGAGCCACGGCAGCATGGTCAATTACCGCATCGACCGCATGGAAAACGTGAAGGAGACGGCGAAGCCGATCTCCGAAGCCGCCAGAGCATGCAGTATCGACCCCGCCGAGTTTGCCGAGCAGACGTTCAAGATGTTCGGCGGTGAGAAGCGCACCGTCACGCTGGAGTTTGAGGACAAGTGCATCGGCTCCGTGTTCGACCACTTCGGCGAGAATACGAAGATCAACAGGCTGGAGGAGAACAGATGCCGGGCGACTGTCGAGGTGCGGGTCAGTCCCACGTTCTACAGCTGGGTGTTCCAGTTCGGCGGCGCCATGCGCATCAAGGCGCCGGAGGATGTGCTGGCGGCGTATCGGGCGCAGCTGATGCAGGCAATGGAGACGTAAAAATTAGTATTCTATTAGAATGAATCATCTGTTATTTACAAGGTTCGTATTATGTGATATGATATCCATCGTCGACAAGAACCGGCCGGTTCGGTGCATGCAGAGTGAAAGTGACAGATATCAGTGTTTGACGAGTGAGGAGAGATATTCACATGACAATTTACCGCACACAAGAGTATCACTGCTATGGAAAGAACAACTACTACTGGAACGAGTATAGGCTGGAAGGCGATGAAGTGGTGAAGTATCACTGTCATCAGCAGAAATTCTTCGACGGCGAGGAGAACAACTGGGAACGTGAGGAAAGCGTAGAGAACAGGTGGAAACTCGACGATCCGGCTATGCCCGATTGGCTGAAGCAGCACCTGCCGTAAGCAGCGAAAAGCGGCTTGCAGAAGTGCAGGCCGCTATGATAATACTCATATTTGTTTTCCGGCTTCGTACAGGTTTTCCGGCGTAATGTCAATGTCATCATTCCAGACGACAGTGCCGCATTCTACGTGGGCGGTTTTGAAAAACGCCGGATTCTTGAGCTGCGCATAAATGGGCTTTTCGAGCAATGGTTTTGCATCGAAGAGCCTTTTTGTGGTTCTTCACGGAAAGTTGGGGGAAGCTAAGAAGCGGACAAGCAGAAAGAAGTAGCAGTCGTCCCTGAAACCATACCCCACACGCTTGGCGACTTTGATTTTGTTGTTAAAGCCTTCCAGTTTACCGGTGGAAATAGGATAGATGGCATGAGCAATCAGACCGTCTATCCTTTTCTCTTTTAGTTCGGCAAAGCGGACTAATGCGGGAATGCCCGAAGCTTTTGCAGCATCGAACCATCTATGCCAACCGGCTGCGGCATCTTCAGCATTACGGATGTGAAACAGCGAAATCATCTCTTCCTTCATCGCATAGCAGACCGCAAGGGATGAATGGGCGTCAAGGATGGTATTCAAATGGGCATTTTGTTTTTCAGACAACTTTTCTCCGTTCGTCAGAAGTGTCCAACGGAGTTTCTTCAGCACGCTGTATTGGTGTTTTTCTTCGCGGATTTCAGCCTGCAGGGTTTTCCGTTCCTCCGGTGCGGCACCGGTAAGGGATGCTGCTATTTGAGAGGAATGTGATTTGTGTTGTCTCGCTTCCTCCAACCGAACAACACCCAGTACTTCTTTTCCGTACTGAGCCTGCATGTGATAACGATCATACACGATTTGTGCATTCGGCAGCATTTCCTTCACCAGCAGATGATACGATGCGTTCATGTCCATGGCTACCGCCTTGACATCGGCGATGAAGGATGGGGCTACTTCATCGAAGAAGCAACGAAAATCTTCTTTACTTCTGCCTTTTCCGACCCACAGAACCTCTCCTGTTTCCAAATCCATGACGCAGGTCGCATACGTGTGTCCTTTATGGATGGCAAACTCGTCCACTGCGAGAAACTGAGGATGATACCCTGTTGATTTCAGCTATGCCTTCCTCTTTTCCAGCGTTCCTTCCATGATTTCAATGTGCAGATTTCGGATCGTATCCCAGTGGATTCCCGTAATCTGCTGAATATTCCTGATTGACACCTTGTTGAGCAGCAGCGAGCGGATCCAGTTCGCTGCTCGTTGTGTGATTCGAGTGCCCGGATGTCTCAGTGGTATTTCCTCCGTGTGCTTCCTTTTGCACGCTGTACAGCGATAGCGGTGGCATAGGAAGGATAGCTCCTGCGCCATGCCCGGCCAGATTGGCACATCCCGCAGATGCTTGTTTGTCAGATCGCAGATATTCACTTTCCCACCACAAAAAGGACAGTTCACGTCTTCTGTTCTTTGTTTGCTTTCAAAAATCAGTACGGACTCTGTCCCTTCTTCATTTTGCATGTATGTTTTACACACGAATGATTGACATTTCAGTTCGATTGCGATATCCTTATCTTTGAGCATAATTTGACTTCCTTTTTGTTTGTCTAAGCAACTTACATTTAAAGTCTTTTATGCTCTTTTTGCTACCTCGTTTTTGTTATATCCCCCAACTTTCCGTGAAGAGCCT
>JAZLHZ010000076.1:0-4207 GCA_045617085.1 Clostridia bacterium | reverse complement strand
CACCATGAAGAACATCACAAAGAAGGAGCTGAACCGCATCGCCAAGGAATACGGCTACGATCCGCAGTACCTTGAGGATCAGGTTCTCGACTGGGAGAGCGACGGCATCCGAGTGGATGCACAGAACCTCGAAGACTACTGTGCCAACGGCGACATCTGAAACCGCTGCCACCCTTCGGGGCGGCACATCATCAAAACCAAGGAGGACATTTACATGAACGAAACCACCACAAAGAACGGTGCATCCGAAGAATTGGAACTGACCGATGCACAGGCAGACCGCAATGATGAGATTTACGAGGCCGCCTTTGAATTCTGCAAGGTGCTGACCGAGAACCCCGACCTCGAATGGAACATGGCATTCCTCGGTGAGATTGCCGACCTTGCCGCAAGCATTATGACCAGACAGGGACACAAGGTTCGATTCCCGAGCGTAGTCACCGAGCAGGACGGCACGCAGTACATCGAGGAATACTACGGAGACTGACCGGCAGAACGGAGCAGTCCTTCTTCGGAGGGGCTGTTCCGAACCACATTCGCCTGTGTGGAGGCTTTCAACGCTCCGGCACATCACTTTGTCCCACGCTGAAAGCTGCCCACACGGCGCGTTTTACGGCAAGACATAATGTACACAACAAACCGTCCGATTCATCCCGAAATGATCGTGATTACTCACTATTGCTATATGTGCAGAACAGAGTTATACTGTGTACAACGGAACGGGAAACCGAGCCGAAAACTACGAAAGAACGAGGTAAACACCATGTGGCACGAAGGTACGATAGGGGTTCCGAAAAAGGAAGGCGGCTTCACAGTGGTTCACTACTGGGTAAAAGCATACGATGAGCCAAGTCGGTACGGAATCGAGGACGGCAGAATCAGCAAGCTGATGCTGAAGGTCGAGGGCAAGGTCATTTACAACTACGATAGAGAGCTTGATGTTCCCCCTCAGAACGAGGCTGCGGAGATTGCACTGGCGCTCCTGATGCATGAATACAACTGAACAGCAACTTCCACACAAGAGAGTCTGCAAATAATGCAGGCTCTTTTTCTTATAATCAAATTTTGAAGGGAGATGATGCCGAATGGCTGAAAGAGGCAGAAAACCGAAACCCACAGCAATCAAGATGCTGGAAGGAAATCCGGGCAAGCGTCCGCTGAATGAAGCAGAGCCGAAGCCTGCAAAGAAAGCACCGCCGTGCCCGAAATGGCTGGAGCCCGAAGCGAAAAAGGAATGGCGCAGACTATCCAAACAGCTTGAAGAAATCGGTGTACTGACCGAGGTCGATCAGGCGGCATTTGCGTCCTATTGTCAGGCGTATGCCCGTTGGAAAGAAGCCGAGGAATTCATGACACAGCACGGCACGATCGTGAAAACAAAATCAGGCTACTGGCAGCAGGTACCGCAGGTCTCCATTGCACAAACCTATCTGAAAATCATGAATAAAATCGCAGAGCAGTTTGGCTTGACCCCGGCGGCAAGAAGCCGTATCACTGCCGGTGCAGATATGAAGGACGCTGCCGTTGATGATATGGATGCTCTTCTGGGAGGCGGCTGATGGCAAGAACAGCAAAGGCAAGAGAACGTCCTGCAAATTATCCGAAACTTACTGACTATCAGCCCACCCGCTTTATGCTGCCGGAATCACACTACGATGCGGCAAAAGCGGATAGGGCTGTTCGCTTTATTGAAAACCTCTGTCATACCAAAGGCCGCTGGGCCGGCAAACCGTTCTGGCTGCTGCCGTGGCAGGAGCAGATCATTCGTGACATTTTCGGTGTGGTCAAGGAAGATGACACCCGGCAGTTCCGCACGGCATATGTCGAAATCCCGAAGAAAAATGGAAAGCAGCTTGCTCTGGATACACCTATCCCGACACCGCAGGGATTCACCAATATGGGTGATCTGAAAGTCGGAGATACTGTTTTTGATGAAAATGGTACTCCTTGTCATGTCGTAGCAAAAAGCCCTGTGGATGATACAGAGCAAGCCTATAAGCTAACCTTCAAAGACGGCACTTCGATTATTGCCGGAGAACGGCATCTGTGGAACTGTCAGTATATTTATGGAAAACGCAAGGATGTCCTCTGGACGACCGGCGAGATCTACCGAAGAACAGCAGAATACAGGCAGCGTTTTTCTGACAGACCGCAGACAAAGCGAGATTCCCTTATTCGTATTCCTGTTTGTGGCGTTCTTCAGACCACAGAAGCTGAACTGCCGATTGATCCGTATCTGTATGGCTACTGGCTCGGAAACGGAAATGCAGCCAAGCCGGAGATCACTATTCGCACAGAAGATGTCGAGGACATCATCTCGTTTATTCCGTATAAGGTACACAACCGCTATCCGCAGAAATGCGGCGGCAGCGAGATCGTGAAGTACAATGAGTTGAAAGAGATATTGCTCGACAGCTTCCGTGAAAAGAAAATTCGACCGGAGTATCTGAGGGCATCTGCAAAGCAACGGTGGGCATTGCTGCAAGGTCTGATGGATTCGGACGGCTGTATTGGTGAGCGTAAGGGACAAAGCGTGTATGTCACAACGCTACGTGATCTGGCACTTTCCGTCAGAGAACTGTTGTGGTCGCTCGGCATTAAAAATGCTGTAAAATGTGAACCATCTTCACGACATGGGTGGCCAACCGGAGAGATTTTGTATATCGTCCGATTTACTACTTTTGACGATCAGCCGACATCAAGGCTGAAACGTAAAAACACACGCACACGGGCGAGGGTAAAAGAAACTCGCTCCTGTTTTCATTATCTGCTGGATATTCAGCCTGTGGAGCATCCTGTAAAAATGCAGTGCATTCAGGTGGATAGTCCGAGTCACCAATATCTCGCAGGAACGTCATTTGTGCCTACACATAACAGTGAGCTTGCAGCGGCAATTGCACTGTATCTCCTGTATGCTGATAACGAGCCGTCCGCCGAAGTCTACGGTGCCGCCGCCGATCGTCAGCAGGCTTCAATCGTTTTTGACGTTGCAAAACGTATGGTGGAAATGACACCTGCACTCCTGAAACGCTCAAAAATCATGGCAGCTACAAAGCGCCTTGTGAATTACAGCAATGTCGGATTCTATCAGGTGCTTTCAGCAGAAGTCGGTACGAAGCACGGTTTGAATGTATCCGGTCTGGTTCTTGATGAACTTCATGCACAGCCAAACCGAAATCTGGTGGATGTCCTCACAAAAGGATCCGGTGATGCCCGTACACAACCACTGTACTTCCTGATCACCACAGCAGGAACCGACCGCAACAGCATCTGCTACGAATATCACACCAAAGCAAAAGACCTCCTTGACGGCAGGCGCATTGATCCGTCTTTCTATCCCGTGATATACGGTCTGAATGACAGCGATGACTGGAATGCAGAGGAATCATGGTATAAGGCAAATCCGTCTCTCGGACATACAATTACGATTGATCGTGTTCGTGATGCACACCGAGAGGCTCTGACCAATCCTGCGGAAGAAAATGTATTCCGTCAGCTTCGTCTTGATCAGTGGGTAGGCAGTGCGGTCGCATGGATTCCGGAGCATATCTACGATAAAGGCAATATTTCCATCGACCTTGAAAAGCTCCGTGGGCGTGAGTGCTATGCAGGGCTTGACCTTTCGAGTACGAGCGACATTACGGCTTTCGTAATGGTATTTCCGCCACTGAATGAGGGCGATAAATACATCGTTGTCCCACATTTCTGGCTGCCGAGAGAAACCCTCGATTTGCGAGTGCGCCGAGATCATGTTCCCTACGATGTATGGGAGCGCATGGGGCTTTTTCATATCACTGAGGGCAATGTGGTAGATTATAATTTTGTGCGGAAAACGATCAATGAGCTGCACACGATATATAACATCAAGGAAATTGCTGCCGACCGCTGGAATGCAACGCAGCTTATCACTGACCTTGAGGGTGACGGATTCACGGTCGTTCCGATGGGCATGGGCTTCAAGGATATGTCGCCACCGATGAAGGAACTATACAAGCTCATACTCGAAGGTATGTTCGTTCACGGCGGCAATCCCGTTCTCAGATGGATGGCGGGCAATGTGGTCGCTGAAATTGATGCAGCAGAGAATATAAAACCGAGCAAGAAGAAATCCACAGAGAAAATTGACGGTATCGTGGCATGGATCATGGCACTTGACCGCTGTATCCGACATGAGATGCAAGGCAGTGTCTATGACGAACCCGACCAC
>JAZLHZ010000075.1:0-6721 GCA_045617085.1 Clostridia bacterium | reverse complement strand
CTTCTGCCCCAGGAGAAATGGGTGCGGTAGAATTTATCGGTATTGAAGTTGTTGATCTGCACCTTCATGCCGGAGCTGCTGGCGTGGATGAACTGCCCGTCGCCGATGTAGATGCCTGCATGGTCGCACAGGTCACTGTCCTTCTCGTTGGTGTTGAAGTACACACAGTCGCCGGGCTGAAGCTCCTCAATGGTATTGATCTTGGGATAGGTTTCGGCATAGCCCTGTTCATATGCGGTGCGCTTGAGCTTGTAGCCGAACTGCTTGTATACATACTGGGTAAGACCGGAGCAATCGAAGTACGGCGGCTCCTGATGCGCATAGATATATTTGCACCCCAGATACTTCTTTGCCAGTGCAATGACCTGCTGTGCTTTTTCGTAGTCGGTATCCCGCACGCCGTTGCTGCCGATGACCACCACGCTGCCGGAGCCGGTGGGATTGCCGGAGACGGTGGTCGTTGTGGTGCCGGAGGAAGCGGTGTTGAAGAGGAGGTTCATTGTACGTGCACCGGCGATACCGTCGGAGGTGAGACCTGACGCAGTCTGGAAGGCTCGGAGTGCCTTTTCGGTGCCTTCGCCGAAGATACCGTCTGCGGTAGTATTCAGATAGCCCAGATCGAACAGGCGGCTCTGCATGGAGGCAACCTCGGAGCCTCTGTCGCCGTACTGAAGTGTAGAGGAGGGGATCGTAGCGGAGGCGGCGGAATCGGAATACAGCTTTGCCCAGGTATCCTTGCCGACGACACCGTCAGCATCCAGTCCGCAGGCATTCTGGAAGGCGATGACGGCGGTCTTTGTCAGTGCGCCGAAGTTGCCGCCGACAGTACCGTTGAAGTAGCCCAGACGGTTAAGACGGGACTGAAGTGTTTCGACTGCCGAGCCGCTGTCGCCGTATTTCAATACCGGATAGGAGGAGGCATCGATGGAGGTGATGGTGGAAGGCGAGGTGATGGTCGTGCCGGGGGTGACTGTGCTGTTATAGGCAGCACTCAGCTTGTCAACGGTCTGCGTGTCCGCACAGCCGGTGACGGTGAGAGCGGATTTCTTCTGGAACTCGCTGACTGCCTTTTCGGTGCCGGAGCCGTAGATGCCGTCCGCATTGCCGGAAAGGTAATTCAGGGAGATCAGCTTCTGCTGGAGTGCCTTGACTGCGTCGCCTCGATCACCGAATTTCAGTGAGGTGGAAGCGCTGACGGAACCGACGGCGCTTGCGATCGCATTCAGTGTCTTGATGCCTGCCTGACCGTCTGCCGTAAGACCGGAGGCAGCCTGAAACGTCATGACGGCGGTCTTTGTGCCGGAACCGTAGATGCCGTCTGCTTCGCCTCTGAGATATCCCAGAGCGATCAGGTTCTGCTGGAGCAGCGTGACCTGTGTTCCCTTGTCACCCTGCTTCAGGAGCGTGGCGGTATTGGCGGTGGCGGTCAGGGCATTCTGTGTGGTGGGGTCTGCCTTGCCGGTTTGGGTGAGACCGCTTGCCTTCTGGAAAAGTTTGACAGCAGTCTCGGTCTTTGTGCCGAATATACCGTCTGCCTCTCCGGTGAGGTAACCGGCGGAAATCAAAAGCTTCTGGAGCTGTGTGACGCTGTCACCCTTAGCCCCACGGGAAATCGTGGTGGTTGCCGTAGTGGTGGTTACTGTGGCGGAAGAGGACGCAGAGGAAGTGCCCTCCGTATTACAGAGCTTCAGATATTCCGCCTTGGCATAGCCGGTGACGCCGTTGCAGGAAACATACAGCCAGTCTCCGCTCATGCCCAGCACGTTGACGATGGTGCCGTTCTCCGGCTTGGCGGAGGAAGGCGCATCGGTGGTGGGAGAGGTGCGGATATTGAGCTGGCTGGCGGTGACCTTCGCTGTGAGCTGTGCATCGGAAGAGAGCACATTGTAAAGCGCCGCATAATCGCCGGAGACATAGCCGACTTTCCCGTTGAATTTGACCTTGATCCAGCCCTTTTCATAGCCCAGGAATTCCAGATCGGAATCCTTGCGGACCAGGGCAAAATAGTCGGAATCCTGACCGGGGGCCTCCCGGATATAGACTTTTTCTGCGGTCACATGAAATACCGCCGTGGCAGCCTGTGCCCCCGTAAACACAGCAAAAACCAGTGTCAGGATCAACACTGCCGGTATAATTTTCTTTGTTCTTTTTGTATCAGCTGAAAACAAAGCTTCCACCTCCTATACCCATCTATTATATTACAAAACTGTTTCAAAATCAAGTAGCACGTATTGCATATAACCGTAAATGAATGTTAATTCTTTCTCGGAACAAAACCCTATTGAGAAATGAAGTGAAATGTGCTATAATTGAACAAGCAGCTTAAGGAGCGTGAAAATGATGAGCACATGGGTGGAAGCCTTCCGCATCTCACAGGAGAACCGGCGGCTGGGCATCGGCATTGACAAAAACAGTATGCCGTTCGGGCCGGAGATCGACAAGCGGACAGATCTGAATCGGCCGACCTACTGGATGACGGATATTTCCGATTATCCGGATGCGGTATTCGGTATTCCCTATGTTGAAAACAGCATGGAGAAAGCACAGCGGCTCAGCATTCTGTATCCGGAAAACACGGCGAAAAATAACCTGCCGCTGTTGATTTATGTACATGGCGGCGGATTTGCAGGCGGAAATTCGTCGGATGACGGAAAAAAACTGCTGTATACCTGTGAGTCGGCGCTGTATGCCCTGGCGGACGGCTATGCCGTGGCAGCGGTGGATTACCGGTGCAAGCCGCAAGTCGAGCTGATCGACATCGTGCATGATGTGAAGGCGGCGATCCGGTATCTGCGCTCGAATGCGGAAAAGTACGGATTTGACGAAAAGCGCTTTGCCCTGATCGGCGAATCTGCCGGCGGTTTCCTTGTGGATATCTGCGGAACGACAGGAGACAGCGACCTGTTTGACGATGGTTCCATGGGCTGGGGCGGTGTATCGTCTGCGGTACAGGCGGTGGTGTCGTGGTACTCGATATTCGATGTGGACGGAACCTATCTCAAAGAAGAAGAGCTGTATCCCGGCAGGTATATCAATGAGAACACGCCTCCGTTCCTGCTCCAGCATGGTCTCAAGGATACCGAAGTGGACTATCATAACAGCATTCACCTGTATGATCTGCTGATAAAGAACGGAATCACACAGTCGCATATCGATCTGGTAGACGGTGCGGACCATGCGGTCCGTTGGTTCATTACCGAGGCGAATGCCAAGAGAATACTGAGATGGCTCGACAACGTGCTTGACAAAAAGGAAATATGAAAGGACGAATAAAATGAAACAACTGATACTGACCTGTGATGCGGGAACGACTGCCTGCAAATGCTCCGTTTTCAATACCGACGGCATCGCCATTGCGGCGGTGCGTAAGCCTTACAAGACCTATTTCCCCAAGCCGAACTGGTCGGAGCAGCATCCCGAAGAAGTCGGGGCTGCCGTGCTGGAAGCGATCAGGGAGCTTCTGACGCAGGTCAAAGCAGAGGATATCGCCTGCATCGGCCTTTCGGGTACGATGAACGGCTGTATTCCCGTGGATTGTGAGGGAAGACCTCTGTATTCCAATATCATCCATTCCGACTCCCGTGCCGACAAGGAAGCCGCAGAGATCGGCAACGCCATCAGCGGCGAGGATTTCTATAAGCTGACCGGCAACAAGCTGGACAATCACTATACGCTGCCGAAAATCTTGTGGCTCAAGAAACATGAGCCGGACGTATATAAGAGAGCCCGCCGTTTCCTGAATACGAAGGACTATATCTACGGTCTGCTGACCGGCTGCTACGGCTATACCGACTATTCGGACGCTTCTCTGACGATTGCATTGGATATCAATAAGAAGCAGTGGGCTTTTGATCTGCTGAAGGATATCGGCGTGGACGGAAGCTGTATGCCGGACATTATTGCGGGACACGACGTGAGCCGTTCGGTTTGCAAGGAAACAGCAAGACGCACCGGACTGATCGAGGGTACGCCCGTGGCGATGGGCGGCGGCGACGGCGCTTGTGCCGCACGAGGCGCCGGTGTGCATCAGCCGGGCAGCGCCTACTGCAGCATCGGTTCTTCCGCCTGGGTCAGCCAGCTTACCGATACGCCGGTATTCGATCCCGGTCAGCGGCTGTTCGGCTATGTGGATATGGATGGGCAGATGTATCACCTTTGCGGAACGACCCAGTGCGGCGGCGAGGCCTATGACTGGGCAGTAAAGGAACTGATCGGCGGCGCAGGCGAGGACAAGAAACAGGCAGTAAAGGAAGCAGAAGACATGGCAAGAAGCATCGTTCCCGGTGCCGAGGGCGTGTTTTTCCTGCCGACACTGATGGGCGAGCGCACGCCCTACTGGGATCCCAACACCAAGGGTGTTCTGGCGGGCTTCTCGCTGTACCATAACCGGGCGCATATCGCCAGAGCCGTTTATGAAGGCGTGGCCTTTGCACTGAACACCGGCGCTGAGGTCATGAAGGAATGCGGCGTTCCGGTGACATCGTTGATGCTGACCGGAGGCGGCGCACTGAGCGGACTGTGGCCGGACATCTTCGCCTCCGTATTCGGCGTGGAGACCAGAGTGCACCGTTTCCCGTCCGAGGCTTGTTCGATGGGTGCAGCCATTGCCGCAGGCGTGGGTGTCGGTCTTTTCAAGGACTATCATGAGGCGGCAAAAATGGCAGATGCAAAGGCGACTTATGCCGTCAATCCCGAATGGCAGAAGGCGTATAAGAAGCTGTTTGAGGTGTACAGCGGCATCTATTACGGCATGAAGCCCACGTTTGACAAGATCGCAGCGCTGGAAAAGTAAATCATGAAATTCAAATCACTCCCTCCGTTTTCGGCGGGAGTGATCTTTGTTATTTTGTGATCAACAGCTTCTTTCGGATAACGGAAGGAATACCTATTGCGGCGATAATGGTAAAAATGACGTTCCATATGAGCGTATTCAGGGAAAAAGATATGCTTGCCGGTATATTGTTTTGTGTACTTATCAGCATTGCTCCTTCTGTCGTAACAACCAAATGTGCAGGAACCAAAGCATTCGTGATTGCCGGTAGAATGCTGTTTATGCCGATGATGATCGCTCCGAATATGACGAAGCTGACGATTTGGTGTCCGGAAAACGGGCGGATGCCGGAAAGAGTCAGTGCCGTGCTTATCTCTATAAACAGAGTGAACGCAGAGATCGTCACTTCCGCAATCAGCAGCAAGCTCATGGGGAATGACAGACTACGAATCATGATACTTATGTCTTCTCCCTGAATGAGTAAAGCGATGCCGATCATCAAAGCAGTTGCGATGCTCAGCATCAATGCGCAGAAATACCTGACAAGTATATGCTTTCTCGGTGAGAGATCTGTCATGAAAAGCAATGCAGCCTCTGCTCCGTGCATGGAGCTGTAATACCGACAGATCATTATGCCTATGGAGCCGAACAACATGAGATAGAAAAGCGGCATATCCGTGACAGAGAAGAGCTGCAATCTTGCGAAAACGGCAAGTATAACAGCGATCACTGCCCAGACGGCGTAGAAATGCAGCGATCGTTTCATTTCATATCCGATCATGCGCCAAACCATTATATCATCTCCTTTGCTGCCTCTGTGACAGAACCGTGGTATTGTGTGCGTAAATCATCTGCCGGGCTGTTCAGGATCAGCTTTCCTTCCTTTAGCAATAAGACATTGTCAAACAACGGTTCAAAATCAAGTATTTCGTGTGTGGCGATCAGCAAAGTCTTACCTGCGGAAGAAACATCCATCATGATCTCTTTCATTTGTGCTCTGCTCTTGATGTCTATTCCGCCGAACGGTTCATCAAAAAGGTATATTTTGGCGTCGATAGACAGAGACAGGATCAGCAGTGCCAGTGCACAGCGTCCGCGGGACAATTGGCCCAGCCGCATGGACAGATCAAAATCAAACTGATGCAGCATTCGGCGGGCAGTATTCTCATTGAAATTGACAAACAGCAATGCATGCTGCCGGATTGCCTGACTGATCGTCATCTTCGGTTGATAAAACGGCAGAGTTGAGTGATAGCACACATCACGCTTTGTTTTCCATGTATCATTACGGCCGTAAATACATATTTCTCCCCGGTAATCCTGAATGAGTCCGCCGATGATCTTGAGCAATGTCGTTTTTCCGCAGCCGTTTGCTCCGATCAGTCCGGTGATCGTGCCTTCATTGACTGAAAATGACACATCATATAAGGCGTTCCGCCGGTCATATTTCATCGACAGATGCTTTGCTTCAAGAATATTATCTGTGATCATCCGATGTCATCTCCTTTTCAAATGCACGGCGGATCTCATCCTGCGTGTATCCGCTTCCGGCCAGATCTTCAAGCAATGTATATATGCTGAACCGCAGGTGTTCCTGACGCATATCCCGTATGCGCTGAAGATCTGAGGTAATGTATTTACCGTTTGTTCTTTCTGTCAGGATGATGCCTTCCTGTTCAAAAACAGCCAAGGCACGTTGTATCGTGTTCGGTGTTACCTCATATTCCAGCGCCATATCCCTGATGGAAGGAAGCCGATCACCGGCGCAGTAATCGCCCTCGATAATCCGGCTCCTCATGATATCGATCAGTTGAAGATATATGGGGATCTCATGCCGATATGTATAGCTCAAGGTCGTTCTCCTCTTCTGTGTCACTGTATCAATTAAGTGATACAGTGACATTATACCACAGGCTTCCCATAATGTCAATATCCCGTCTGCATAATGAT
>JAZLHZ010000074.1:0-1667 GCA_045617085.1 Clostridia bacterium | reverse complement strand
GGCGATCTTCTGCATCCGCTGCAGATCCTCCTCGTCCATGCGGTTGCCCTGCGCCACGGAAAGCTGCATCCGGTACTGGAGCCGCTTGTATTCGTCCAGCAGCGTCTTGTTGGTATCGTCTTCGTATACCTTTTCCTTCAGCGCCATGTACTGCCTGTACTCGTCCGACTGCTTCAGCGTCCGGGCCAGCTCATGCGCCTGATCGTAAACATTTCCCGATGCCATGTTTGATACTCCTGTTTTTCACTATACTTTTCACGATTAACTGCCCACTGTCGTCAAATGTCCATGACGATGGGGATGATCATGGGGCTTCTCTTCAGTGTGCCGTATACATACCGCTGTACGTTGTCACGAATAGCGGCTTTGGCGGGGATCAGCGTTCCCACATCGTATATGGAGTAATCGTCCAGTGTCTTGAGCACGACCTTCTTGATGCCGGCGATGGTCTCGTCCGAATCCTTGACGAACACGAATCCTCGGCTGAACACGTCGGGACCCGACACCACGGCGCCGGTCTCGAAGTCGATGACAAGCACGATGATCAGAAGGCCGTCCTGAGACAGATGCTTTCTCTCCTTCAGCACGTTGCTGCCGATATCGCCGACGCTGAGGCCGTCCACGAGAATCGCACCCGACGTCACGGTCTCCGTGCACTCGATCTTGGCGGGACTCAGCTCGATCACATTGCCGATGCCGCCGATCATGATGTTCTTATCGTCCATGCCCAGCGATTTTGCCAGCTCGGCATGCTGATACAGATGTCTGGTCTCGCCGTGCACGGGGATGAAGAAGCGGGGCTTTGTCAGCGTGTGCATCAGCTTCAGCTCCTCCTGACAGGCGTGACCGGAAACATGCACGTCCGCCAGCGCTTCATAAACCACGTCTGCGCCGCAGCTCACCAGCTGGTTGATGACCCTCGATACCGATTTCTCGTTTCCAGGAATGGGGGTTGCGGAAATGATGACCATATCGCTGGAACGGATGTTGAGCTTTTTATGCTCGGCAAATGCGATCCTTGCCAGTCCGCTCATTTCCTCGCCCTGAGATCCGGTGGTGATGATGACCACCTCGTTGTCATCATAGCGGTCCAGCTCGTCCACCGAGAGCAGACGGCCCTCGGGAATCTGCAGCTCGCCTAACTGCATGGCCACCTTGGACACGTTGATCATGCTGCGTCCGATGAGGCAGACCCTGCGGTTGTAGCGCACTGCCACGTCCACCACCTGCTGGATGCGGTGGATATTGCTGGCGAACATCGCAACGATGATGCGTCCGTCCGCCTTCTGGAAATATGTGTTGAAGGTCTCGCCGACCTTGCGCTCGGACATGGTATAGCCCGGCCGCTCCACGTTGGTGGAATCGCACAGCAGCGCCAGTACGCCGTCGTTGCCGAGCTTGGCCAGCGTCCCCAGATCGGTGATGTGGTCGTCAATGGGCGTATAGTCCACCTTGAAGTCACCGGTATGCACTACCGTGCCGATGGGCGTATGGATGGCCAGCGCCACCGCTCCGGTGATGGAGTGGTTCACATGGATGAACTCCACCTTGAAGGCGCCTAACTCGATCACGTCGCCGCCCTTGATGACGTGCAGCTCCACGCCGTTGAGCTTATGCTCCTTCAGCTTGTGCTCCACCAGTGCCAGCGTCAGCCGGGTGCCGTAGAC
>JAZLHZ010000073.1:0-7893 GCA_045617085.1 Clostridia bacterium | reverse complement strand
TGACTGGGATGCATATGTCAACGTTCTGAACGGTATGGATCTGGAGCACGCACGGCAGATCTGTGAGAATGCTTATACCGCATTCAAGAATCGCTAATCTTCATTTCGCCAAATGCCCACAGCAATTCGCTGTGGGCATTTGTGAAAGCGAATGCTGCAATAGTAACTGTTTTGTGTGCAGAGCGTCACCGTTGCTCCACACAAAAAGGTGCGCTAATTTTTGTGCAAACTGACAGGTATAAGGGAGCGCAATAGCGATGTTTTGTGCAATTAGTTCTCAAAATATAAATTTGTGTTTTGATTTTTATATTGCCATATTCACAAATTATATATAATATTGCTGTCATCATAAAAAGGAGGTAATTCCCAATGAAAAAAACACTCAGCGTTCTGCTGGTAGCTGCCATGCTGCTTACCCTGCTGGCTGGCTGCGGCGGAAAATCCGATGCACCTGCTTCTTCCGGCACTTCTGCTCAGAGCGGCGGCACTTCTGCTCCTCAGAAGATTGAGAAGATCAAGGTTTATGTTCCCACCGGCAACAATGTCGATGACATCGACATGGTTATGGAAAAGGTCAACGAAATTACTCGCGAAAAGATTGGCGTGGAGGTTGAGTTCAAGGCCTATCAGTTCGGTCAGTGGTTCCAGCAGTATTCTCTGTTCCTCAGCGGTACAGAGGATGTGGATCTTTTGATCAACTACGGCGGCTACCTGAACGCAGTTTCTCAGGGTGCTGCTTTGGAGCTGGATGATCTGCTGGCCGAGTATGGACAGGACATTGTTGCAGTAGAAGGCGACTTCCTGAAGTCCGGCAGCATTGAGGGTACTCAGTACGCAATTCCCATTTATGCTTCCTACGCTTGGACCATGGGCATCATTTACCGCGAGGATGTGGTCGAAGAGCTGGGGCTGACCGAGCAGGTTAAGAACGTGAAAACTCTGGCCGACTGGGAACCCATCTTGGCAGCAGTTAAGGAAGCAAAGCCTGAAATGACTCCCTTCGTTACCAACAATGGTTCCACCGCCCCCAATTTCCAGTTTGGCCTGTGGGACGATCTGGGCAACAACTACGGTGTTCTGATGAACGGCGGTAATTCTGAAAAGGTTGAAAATCTGTTTGAAACCCAGCAGTATGCTGATCTGTGCGGTGTGTTCCACGACTGGTATGTCAAGGGTTATTCCTCCAAGGATATCCAGACCCAGACCGATGCATTCAACGTCCTGACAAATAACGATGCAGCATTCTGCACCCTGGGTCAGACTGACTTCAATACTCCCTTCTATCAGACTACTACCTGCAGCAAACCCATCAACGTTGTGATGCTGGATACTCCCGCAGCACGTACCTACAACAACGTCACCTTTACGGTTATGTCCAACACCAAGTATCCCGAGGCTTGTGTGAAGTTCATGAACCTGTGGTTCTCCGATCCCGAGGTTGGCACTTTGATCAGCTATGGTATCGAAGGTGTTCACTACAAGCTGAACGAGAACGGTATGGGTACTTATGTAGATGGTCAGGATGCTTCCACCTGCAAGTACCATCTGGGTACCGGTATTTCCAACACCAACCGTATCCGTTGGGAATCTGAGAATCCTCAGTATGCAGAGCTGCTGATTGAGAGCAATAACAGCGCCATCAAGTCTAAAGCTCTGGGTTTCGCTTTCAATTCGGAAAATGTGGGAAATGAAATTACGCAGCTGGACAACGTCCGTGCCAAATATCAGGTTGGTCTGGAATCCGGCGCAATGGATCCTGCAACTGTGCTTCCCGAGTTCATCGCCGCTCTGAAGGCTGCCGGCATTGAAAAGGTCATTGCCGAGAAGCAGGCTCAGCTGGATGCTTTCCTGGGCAAGTAATCCGTAACCTCATTGAAGCGCACCCAGTTATTGGGTGCGCTCTTTTAGAAAAAGAAAGGAAGTACGGCATGAAACGGAAAAATATCATGAAACAAATCCGGAAATACTGGCCCTTCTATGTAATGGCGCTTCCCGGAATTATTTTCTTTGCGATCAACAACTATATCCCTATGACCGGTCTGATTCTGGCATTTGAGAAATATACCGTCAAGGGCGGTATCTGGGGCAGCAAGAAGGTGGGACTGGATAACTTCAAGTTCCTGTTCGATAGCCCTGACGCATGGATTATGACCCGAAATACCATTGCCTATAACCTTGTGTTTATCGTGCTGGGTACAGTGCTGGCTATTCTTGTAGCCTATATGCTTCATGAACTTCGGGGTAATCTGAATCGTAAAATCTACCAGACAATTATCCTATTCCCCGGCTTGTTGTCCATCATCATTGTATCTTATCTGTACAATGCCATTCTGGCAGGTGATACCGGTTTTATCAACAATCATATTCTCCGCCCACTGGGTCTGGAAACTGTGGCATTTTATTCGGAACAGAAGTACTGGCCTTATATTCTGGTCTTTGTTCACCTGTGGCAGCAGATCGGCACGAGCTGCATTCTGTATCTTGCCAATATGTCCGGCATTGATCCCGGCCTGTATGAAGCTGCTGCTCTGGACGGTGCCGGCCGCTGGCATTGCCTGACAAAGATTACCATTCCCTGCCTGATTCCCACCATCATTACTCTGACCATCCTGTCCGTTGGCAAAATCTTCAACTCTGACTTCGGTCTGTTCTATCAGGTGCCCATGAACTCCGGCGCTCTGATTAATGTCACGCAGACCATCGATACTTATGTCTACAGAGGTTTGATGAACACTGCCAATATGGGTATGTCCGCCGCTGCCTGCTTCTACCAGTCTGTTGTTGGTTTCTCTTTGGTTATGATCACCAACGCTTTGGTCCGCAAGGTCAGCAGCGAAAACGCTATGTTCTAAGGAGGTACATACTATGATTCGGAAAGATACCGGTTTTCAGATTGCTATCAATATTATTCTGGCATTTATGTGCCTGCTCGTGCTGTTCCCCCTGGCACTGCTGATCATGTCCTCTATCTCCGCAGAAGGAGATATTATTAAATACGGCTACACCCTGTGGCCCAAACACTTTGACTTCACAGCATATAAATACATCTTTAGTGAAGGCTCCGTGTTCCATGCTTACATTGTCACGATTTTGGTTACTTTGGTTGGCACTTGTGCTTCCGTCATTGTTACTACCTTGATTTCCTACACGCTGACCATTCCCGATCTGCCCGGTAGAAATCTCCTCAGCTTCCTGATTCTCTTCACAATGTTGTTTTCCGGCGGACTTGTGCCCAGCTATATGATGTGGTGCAACATTTTCCACATTAAGAATACTATTTGGGCGCTGCTGATTCCCAATCTGCTTTGCTCCTCCTTCCACATTATGATTACCCGTTCCTATTTTCAGAACAATATTCCCAAGGAAATTCTGGAATCCGCTCGAATGGACGGCATGTCGGAGTTCGGCATCTTCTTTAAGATCGTGCTGCCGCTGAGCCTGCCCATCCTGGCCACCATCGGCTTCATGAAGGCTCTGATGTACTGGAACGACTGGACCAACTCCCTGTACTACGTCACCGATAAGAACCTGGTTGGCATTCAGGCACTGCTGAACAATATGCTGACCAACGTGCAGTATCTGGCACAGTCTATGGATGCTTCCATGGTTGCTACCGATGCTGCAGCTATTCCCAGCTTGACCATGCGTATGGCTGTGGCTGTTGTTGGTATGCTGCCTATGATTATCCTGTATCCCTTCTTCCAGAAGTACTACATGAAGGGTTTGACCGTCGGTGCAGTCAAAGGTTAAAGTATTCATTATACAGTTCGTTCCACCACGGATAAAACTGTATATGGCAGGACAGCGAATCCTGACAAGTTAAAAAGTTGCAACCCAAGGGGCAGCAATCCAGAAAATTCCATTTTGTGTGAAATGAATGGGAACAGATTTCTGCTTGCTGCCCCCCTGTTGGTGAGGAGGATTTCTTATGATGCATCGAAAAGAAATCACGTTGTTGCACTGGCTGCGGCGGTATTGGAATTTTGTTCTGGCAATTCTTCTGACGCTTTACTTTCCAATGCAGTCGGTGGTCATTTCTATGCTGGAGCAGCGGGAGCAAGACAGCATCCACCGAGGAATCGAAATTGCAGAACATGGTATTGAATCTAATTTGGAAATCATCGATTCATTTCTCGTGGAATCGCTCTATCGAGGCACTGCGCAGACTGCATCGCAGCTCTACCACACCATTCGCTACGAAACAGATCCTGTGGAATTGCATTCCACCAGACTTGCGGTTCAGCTGATGCTGCAAAGCATGGTATCCTGGTCGGATATGATCGATTTTATTATGGTTTATACAGATCGCAGCGATGACTTTGTTTGGTTGGAAGCTGACGATAATGACAATTATCACCAGCGATATTATACGAAGCAGATGATTTCCGACTTTATGGAGAACGGTCAGGCCAACCGTCTGGCTCGTTACACAGTATATCGTACCCCGGCAGGAAACTGTATGATCCGCTTTCTGCGGACAGAGGGCAGTTATCTGGCAGTTTGCGTATCCGGTGAGAAAATGACTGAAGCGCTCATGAGTGCCAGTGTAAAGAAAAACTCCATTGCATTTATTGCAGAAGCTGACGGTACGATCATTTTTTCGTCTCAGGAAATTCCGAACCCATTATCACCGGAGCAGGAGGGCAGCTATGTCCGACTGAATGGGAAGGACTATTTACACTCCGGAAAAATATCTTCTACGACAGGGTATTTTTTTGGTATCCTCACCCCAAAACAAGCGATCATGTCAGATCTTTGGCTTTTTCGAGGAGTCTTCCTATTTGTATTTTTTCTGATGAGCGTATTGCTCCATCTATGCTTCCGTCTGATCCGAAATGGTGTAGAAAAGCCTATTGCCCAGATGGTTGAAGCGATGAATGACATAGCGGCAGGCGATCTGAACCGTACGGTTTCTGAGGATGGACAAATTCGGGAGCTGAAACTGTTGGCAACGTCATTCAACCACATGCTGCGTCGTGTCGAGCAGCTTAAAATTGAAAAATACGAAGTGCAGCTGGAAGCGCAGAAAGCAGCCATGCAATATTTGCAGCTGCAAATCAAGCCGCACTTTTATGTAAATATGTTTAATATCGTTTACGCACTGGCAGAGCAAAAAAACTATACCATGATACAAAAGGTCAGCCATGCAGTTGTTCGTTTTTCTCGGTATATGTTCCGGGATGCCAGTGAGCTGGTGGAGCTGCGCAGGGAAATTGAACACGTTCAGTACTATATGGAGATTCAGCAGATTCGCTATAATCAGCGAATGGAATGTTCGATCCAAATCCCATCAGAAATCCGCAGTGCGCAGGTTCCACCCTTCGTGATTCAGAGCTTTGTTGAGAATAGCGCAAAATACGCTTTTTCATCCCACACTGGATGCCAAATCTCCATCCATGCCTGGACGGATGCAGATAAGCAGGAGCTTACCATTCGCATACAGGACAATGGCTCCGGTTACAGTCAGGAATATCTGAACCGAGACTGGAAACAAAAAGGGCAGAGCGGTCATATTGGTCTATCCAATATTTATGAGCGCTTGAAGATGATATTTGGCGAACGTGCGGAAATAAGATTATTCAACGATGGTGGAGCTGTTGCGGAGATTACTCTACCCTATATTTCCGTAGATGATATGGATTTGGAGGATTAGATATGCGGAAGTTTACAATTCTTCTGGTAGATGACGAGGAGTTGGCGGTTCGTGGCTTGGAAGAAGGTGTAAATTGGAAAGAAATGAATATTCACCAGCCACGATGCAGCCTGAGCAAAGAGGCAGCAATCGCTATCCTGCAGGAAGAAGCCATCGATATTCTGGTGACGGACATTGAAATGCCCAATGGCAGTGGACTCGAGCTAATTCGATGGGTCGTGGAAAACCAACCGTCAGTACACTGCATTATTTATACGGGACACGCAGAATTTGTATATGCACAAGAGGCACTTCGGCTGGGAGTGGATGATTATTTACTCAAGCCCATTGCCTATGATCACATGGAGGAGATTCTTCGTCGGATTCAAAATAAGATTTTGCTGAATGAAAAGGCGTTATATGTTGAGCCTGAAGAGGAAGTGAATCAGGTTCAAACTGTAGAGCGTATAAAAAAGCTCATTGTAGAGAACCTTTCCGCAGAGCTGCAGCGTGACGAATTGGCAGCTATGGTACACATTAGCCCTGGACACTTGGGAAGAATTTTTAAGAAGGAAACCGGAATGAATCTTTCCGACTATATTACGAAAAAGCGGCTTGCCATGGCAAAGCAGCTTCTGACAAAAACCAGCCTTTCAATCACAGACATTTCTGACAGAGTCGGTATTTCCTACCCATCCTATTTTACGAAGCTATTCAGAGAGCAGACAGGAATGACTCCGCAGGAATATCGGCAGACTGGAGGAAGCGTTGTTCGATAAACAACACTATCGGTGAAGCCGCTGAGTGAACAATATTAGATAAACAGAAAGGATGAACATTATGCAGATTCAAACGAAGTATGGTCTGATGGAAGGCATGAAGCAGGAAGATGTTATTGTTTATAAGGGCATTCCCTATGCCAAGTCACCGGTGGGTGACCTGCGTTGGAAAGCGCCTCAGGAGGTCGAGTCGTGGGAAGGTGTGTTCCACGCAGACCATTTCGGCAACCGCTGCCTGCAGCGGCCCCGTGAAGAAGGAAGCTTTTATTATAAAGAATTCGAGTGTGCAGAAACAGCAACCCCCTTCTCAGAGGACTGCCTGTATTTGAACATCTGGACTCCGGCACAGCCCGGCGAAAAGCTGCCTGTTGCCTTTTATATCCACGGCGGCGCTTTTCTGGGCGGCTATGGCCATGAAGCGGAATTTGACGGTACGGCTTACGCCAAGAAAGGGGTCATCCTCGTAACCATCAACTACCGGCTGGGCGTTTGGGGTTACCTTGCCCATCCTTGGCTTCGGGAGGAAAATACAAATCATGTATCCGGCAACTATGGTACGCTGGATCAGATTGCCGCACTGCGCTGGGTTCGGGAAAACATTGCAGCTTTCGGCGGTGATCCGGAAAACATCACGGTACTTGGTCAGTCTGCCGGTGCCATCAGCACTCTGGTGCTGGCAAGCTCTCCGCTGACCAAGGGCATGTTTGCGAAAGCAATCATCCAGAGCGGCATGGGACTGAACTGTGATTTTACTATGGAACAAGCAGAGGCAGACGGTGAAGAATTTGCGGGCTACGCCAAGGTAAATAGCCTTGCAGAGCTTCGAGCAGCCAGTCAGGATACCATCAGCCAAGCTTCCGGTCCCATCATCATGAAGGGCTTCCAGCGCAGAGGCGGTGTTCTGACCTATGAACCGATTTTAGACGGCTGGCTGCTGACGGACACCTTTGAAAACCTGGTGGCGCAGGGAAAACTTCATGACATTCCTTATATTGTCGGCTCCAACAAAAACGATATGCGTACCGAGGCGGCTGCTGTAGCCGCCGGAGACAAGGGCCCGCTGTACGCGGCTGCTGAGAATTTTGCGGCAGCAGTCTCCTCCGCTCAGAAGAACAATGTCTATGCCTACTATTTTACTCGTCAGCTTCCAGGTGACGATGCTGGAGCCTTCCACTCTGCGGAGCTGTGGTACACCATGGGAAGCCTGGATAAATGTTGGCGGCCAATGACCGAAGCAGACCATGCACTGTCTGAGAGAATGGTTACTTCCTGGACAGATTTCATGAAATCCGGCACCCCCGGCTGGCAGAAATACACGCAGGAAGCACCGCACATTGAAGTGCTGGATATTTGATAGGGGATAATCATCCGAGATGCTGCCAGCAGATTTTCATTAATGAATGCTGTAAATCTACAAAACATGGAGAGTGAAACAATGCGTACAACAACTGACATTTGCAAGGACTGGCGTTATGCCGTCTG
>JAZLHZ010000072.1:0-9792 GCA_045617085.1 Clostridia bacterium | reverse complement strand
CGAATTATTTACGCAGGCGTCAAGTCGAGTATTTTCCCGTGTCTCATTTTCATGGGCGTCGGCGCAATGACCGACTTCGCTCCCCTGCTGGCCAACCCCAAGAGCCTGCTGCTGGGTGCTGCCGCACAGCTGGGTATCTTCATCACCTTCATCGGCGCCATCATACTGGGCTTCACGCCTCAGGAAGCCGGCGCCATCGGCATCATCGGCGGTGCCGACGGTCCTACCGCGATCTTCGTCACCACGAAGCTGGCTCCCCATCTGCTGGGACCCATCGCCGTGGCCGCCTATTCCTACATGGCCCTGGTGCCCGTCATCCAGCCGCCCATCATGAAGCTCCTTACCACCAAGCAGGAGCGTCAGATCGTCATGGAGCAGCTGCGTCCCGTATCCAAGACCGAGGTCATTATCTTCCCCATCGTCGTCACCATCCTCGTATCCCTGCTGCTGCCCGATGCAGCCAGCCTTGTGGGTATGCTGATGCTTGGTAACCTGTTCACCGTTTCCGGCGTAACGCAGCGTCTGAGCAAGACCTCTCAGAACGAGCTGTGCAACATCGTTACCATCTTCCTGGGCACCACCGTCGGTGCGACCACCAACGGCGCCACCTTCCTCTCCCTCCAGACCATCTACATCGTTGTCCTCGGCGTCATTGCGTTCGGCTTTGGTACCGCAGGCGGCGTGCTGCTGGCAAAGCTGATGAACAAGCTCTCCGGCGGCAAGATCAACCCCCTCATCGGCTCCGCCGGCGTTTCCGCCGTTCCCATGGCAGCCCGTGTTTCCCAGGTCGTCGGTCAGAAGGAGAACCCCGCAAACTTCCTCATGATGCATGCCATGGGTCCCAATGTGGCAGGCGTTATCGGTTCTGCCGTTGCCGCAGGCGTGTTCATCTCCCTGTTCGGCTGATAACGGAACCAACCTTAATCTGAAATAGGAGGAAATATACTGTGGCAAAGGTACAGATTACCGAAACAATTCTGAGAGATGCCCACCAGTCTCAGGCGGCTACCCGCATGAAGCTGGAGGACATGCTCCCCGCCTGCGAAGTCCTGGACAAGGCAGGCTTCTATTCCATCGAATGCTGGGGCGGCGCTACCTTCGACAGCTGCCTGCGCTTCCTGAACGAGGATCCCTGGGAGAGACTCCGCACGCTGAAGAAGGCCATGCCCAACACCAAGCTGCAGATGCTCTTCAGAGGCCAGAACATTCTGGGCTACCGCCACTACGCCGATGACGTGGTCGACGAGTTCGTCCGCCTGTCCATCAAGAACGGTATCGATGTCATCCGTATCTTCGACGCTCTGAACGACGTGCGCAACCTGCAGCCCGCCATCCAGGCCACCAAGAAGTACGGCGGCATCTGCGAGGTAGCCATGAGCTACACTCTCAGCCCCGTTCATACCGAAGAGTACTACGTAAAGCTCGCTCAGCAGCTGGAGCGCCTCGGTGCCGACAACATCTGCATCAAGGATATGGCCAACCTGCTGCTGCCCTATGCCGCCTACAGCCTCATCAAGAAGCTGAAGAAGGCCGTGAAGTGCCCCATCCACCTGCACACCCACAACACCGCCGGTGTCGGCAACATGACCGTTCTGAAGGCCATCGAAGCCGGTGTTGACATCGTGGACTGCGCTCTGTCCCCCATGGGCAACGGCACTTCCAACCCCGCCACCGAGCCTCTGATCGCCACTCTGCAGGGCACTCCCTACGATACCGGCATCAACCTCGATGAGCTGACCAAGGCTACCACCCACTTCCGCGGCGTTGCCGACAAGATGAAGAAGGAAGGCATCCTGGATCCCAAGGTGCTGGGCGTCGACATCAATACCCTGAAGTATCAGGTCCCCGGCGGCATGCTGTCCAACCTGATCAACCAGCTGAAGCAGGCCAACGCTTCCGACAAGTTCTACGAGGTGCTGGCAGAGGTACCGCGCGTCCGTGAAGACTTCGGTTATCCGCCTCTGGTCACCCCCACTTCCCAGATCGTCGGCACGCAGGCTGTCATGAACGTGCTCTGCGGTGAGCGCTATAAGATGAACCCCAAGGAGTCTCAGGGCCTCATGCGCGGTGAGTACGGCCGTCTGCCCGCTCCCGTCAACGAGGAAGTCCGCAAGAAGGTCATCGGCGATCAGCCCATCATCACCTGCCGTCCCATCGAAGATCCCAGCTACGGCGTCAAGCATCTGGACGAGTTCCGCAAGGAAGTCGGCGCAGACTACACACAGGAAGAGGACGTTCTCACCTACGCTCTGTTCCCCCAGGTAGCTACCAAGTTCTTCAAGGCCCGTCAGGCAAAGACCATCGGTTTGGACAACTCCGTCCGTGACGAGAAGAACAACGCAATGCCCGTGTAATCCATAAAATGCACAGGGAAACAGCCCGTCTGTTTCCCTTTGTTTCTCATTTCAGGAGGTCTTCGCTGTTTTATGGGGTAACTATTATTAGAGTCCTTCCCCACTTCAGTGGGGAAGGTGCCCAGCGAAAGCGGGGCGGTTAGGGCATGATAGGTACCGGTAGAGGCGTTCTGCCAACATGGCTTCCTTTATCAGCCCTATCCACCGGCTTCGCCGGTTCCCCTTCCCCGCTGAGGCGGGGAAGGGCTTTGGGCAACCGAATTATACTATACCCCACAATTCCGTGATGAGCCCTTTTTCTCAATAAAAAGGAGTATACTCATGAAGCCGATACTTACCATTCCGAACAATCCCAACCGCACCGGCACCGGACGCATTCGGGAATTCAACACGGTTTATTCCACCGCCGCCGGCATACCGCTGAACTCCATGATCCTGGAACCCTGGGACAACAGAGAACTGCGTCCGGCGATCCTGTTCATTCAGGGCAGCGGCTGGACAAAGCCGTATATCTATTCCAAGCTCACCAATCTGTCGCAGTTCGTCAACGCAGGCTATGTTGTCATGACCATTGAGCACCGCAGCCGCCTCGAAGGACATCCGTTCCCCGCCTTCCTGCAGGATGCCAAATGCGCCGTCCGTTTCCTGCGTGCCAATGCGGAAAAATACCGCATCGACCCGGAGCGCATCGCCGTTTTCGGCACCAGCTCCGGCGCCAATACCGCCATGCTGCTGGGTCTGACCGCCGATGACGCACGCTACAAGACAGATGAATATGCGGAATACAGCGACAGCGTGCAGTGCGTTGTGGAGTGCTTCGGCCCGACCCGGTGCGAGAACTTCAAGGCGCATCTGGTGGACGGCGGCATGTGCACCGAGGCGAACATGGATGAGGTCCTGCCCGCCATGAGTCCCGTCCACATCGCACAGCCCGGTGCAAAATATCCGCCCATGCTGCTGATGCACGGCGATGCGGACCCTGTCGTTCCCTATGAGGAAATGCTTGCCTTTGCGGAAGCACTGGACAAAACCGACACCTATTACGAGATGGTCTGTGTCCACGGTGCACCCCACGAGGACAATTTCTGGAGCCCGCAGGTCTATGATATCATTCAGGATTTCATCGACCGTCAATTAGTCAAATCATAATGAAACATTAAGTATTTGGTAATTGTATTTTTCCTCTCTTTGATGTATAATCATGCTGTACTCGAAGGGAGGAAATTTATAAAATGAGATACGCCCGTTTTGACAAGCAGGATCTTGAAAAGAACAACCTGTGGGCAGCCCTCGGCTGCATCTGTTTCCCCGTGCCCCTGTTTATGTGCAAGGGTTCCCGTCTCGGCGTTTACTGCGCCAACCACGGGTTTGTTGCGCTGCTTCTGTTCATTGCCGTGTGCCTGATCGGTGCACTGGTCAACGTAATATTGGGCTGGATCCCGCTGATCGGCTGGCTGCTCCGTCTCGTCTTCTCTCTGCTGAAGATCGGCATTATCCTCGGCGCTCTGTGGCTGGGCTATCAGACTCTCGTCAAGCAGCCCGTAAAGATCCCCTACCTCAGCGATATCGAGATCTTCAAATAATCGTTGTCCGCTTGTTTTATATGCAAAAACCTTCCGGTCTCTCCGGAAGGTTTTTTATTCCTCACTCCACACTTCTCACTCCGCACTTATTGTGCGCTTTCCCGATACCGAATGCGATCAAAAGCGTCGCTCCGTACATCACGGCCAGCATGATCGGTGCCAGATAGTTCTTTCCGCCGAAGGTGAAATTATAGAAATCGTTCCAGCACCTGACAAATATCACATTGCGGACATACACCACCGAGTACACGATCACCGGCACAAGGGCGATCAGGCAGTGCCGCAGCTTCAGCTGAATGCCGTCGCAGGAAAGCACTATCGCCGTGATCGCCATCAGCGGGTTCAGCAGGTGGAAGAACAGCATGTCATCCGCAAACATGGAAAAGTAGCTCTTGCCCATGGTCCACTGCAGCGGGCCCAGGAACAGCAAAACCGTGACCATCGTCAGCGCCACGCAGGTCGTCCCCGTATAGAACAGCACAGTGGTGAACCGGCGGCACTTTTCCGAATGTCCCAGCGCCATGCGGATCAGCGCACACAGCGCCATAAAGAGGTTGCTGTCGATCGTGAAGGTATTGAAATAGCTCTTATTGTACTTTAGAATTTTCAGGCTCAGACTGCCGGTTCCCCTCGTCAGATTGGTTACGGCAATCGACAGCGTGATCACGATCAGGCACATGCTGAGGCAGTCACTGACGATGCGTTTTTCGTTTTTCATATTCCATTTCTCCGTTTTTTGAAAAATGAGGAGCAGGTTCGCCGCTCCTCATTCTTTTTTTCTCTTATTTCCCGGTGGAACCGTAGCCGCCTGCACCCCGCCCGGTGTCGGAAATGCTCTCGGACAGCTCGAACTCGGCATGCGCCACGGGCACGATGACCAGCTGCGCCACTCTGTCGCCGGGGTTGACGGTGCGCACCTGCGTACCGTGGTTATGCAGTGCCGTCATCAACTCGCCCCGATAGTCGGAATCGATCACGCCCACCTTGTTTGCGGGAGCCAGATCGCTCTTGAGCGCCAGACCGCTTCTGCCGAACAGCAGTCCCACATACCCCTTGGGCAGCTCCATGGCGATGCCGTGATGCACCACTCTGGTCTCGTGGGGCGGTATGGTCAGACTCTCACAGCAGTACAGATCGGCGCCTGCCGCTTCCTCGGAGGAGTATACGGGCAGCTTGGCGTCCTCTCTGAGCTTGACGATCTTCACATTCATTTGACGGGCACCTTGACCACGACGACCTTGAAGGTCTCGGGCTTATCCACCATGCCGTGGGGCTTGTGGGCATCGTCCGGCCACAGGATATAGAAATCGTCATCCTTCACGATGCAGTTGTTGCCCTCGCCGTCCAGCAGCACGTAGTCGTTCTGCTCGTCATATTCCATGTTGGGCTTCAGATCTGCGGTGTGTGCCCAGCCCATAACGGCCTTGCCGCCGATGATGTACTGGATGTCGATGAAGCGCTTGTGTGCCTCAAAGCTGTAGGTGGCGGGGTCTCTGGTGGTGGTGTCGGAAACGTTGGCATACATGCCGCCGCCCAGCTCATATCTGCCGTTGGCCAGCGTGCGGGCGCCCTCCAGGAATTCGAATGCCGCCTTGAAATAGGGGCTGAGGGATTCGTAGGTCTTCCACTGAGAAAGCTTGTCAAGTACCATATGTTTTTTCCTCCCGTATATATTATTGCATTGGGTATCAGTAATTGGTGATGAACTCATTCAGCGCATGACGGAGCTTGCCGTTCAGCGCCGTGACCGGTGTCGCATGGAGCATGGCGCTCAGAATGGCCTCTTCGGCACACTCGGCAGCCGCCCGGAACGGAATATCGATCCTGTCCTCGTTGAACCGCTCGCAGGTGTCGATGTCCGCATCGGGATTGGTGCGGTTGGCGGTGGAAAAGCCCACAAAAACCTCGCCGCTCTGATGGCCGATGAACGAACCGAGCCTTGCCATACCCACGCTCATGCGCTTGATGACCCGCTTCAGCTGCCGGTCTGTCAGGGGCAGATCGGTAGCCAGAATGAGTATACAGCTTCCCTTGTCGGGCTTGGGCTCCTCCTCGATACGCCTTCTGATGTCCCGGCCGACATTGGTGCCGTCCACCATCAAGTCGTCAAGTCTTCCGTGATTGGTCTGCGCCAGCACGCCGAGGGTGTATTCTCTGCCGCCGATCTCCATTACCCGGGAGGCGGAACCGATGCCGCCCTTGAGGCCGTGGCAGGTCATGCCTCTGCCGCCGCCGACAGCGCCCTCTTCAAAATCCTCTGCGGCGCTCTCGATGGCCTTGAATACGTGCTCCGCTTTGACGAACCGCTCCGAAATGGTATTCATCGCCGCATCGTTGCATTCGCAGACGATGGGGTTCACAGTCCAGATATGGAACCCGTCGTCTTCGCAGCGCTTCCACATATACTGCACCAGTGCGTCGTGCACCAGACCCACGTTCAGCGTGCCGGTCAGCGCAATGGGCGTTTCCAGTTGACCTAATTCTTCGATCTGTACCATGCCCTGTGACTTGCCGAAGCCGTTCAGCACATACGATGCACAGGGCAACTTGCGGCGGTACATATTGTCCTCGCAGGGCATCACGACGGTCACGCCGGTGTTCATCCCCTCGCCGATCAGCGTACACTGACCCACCTTCACGCCCTTGACGTCGGTGATCTTGTTCAGGGGCCCTTTTTTCATGATGCCGATTTCTCTGTTAATGCCCATCAGTACAACTCCTCTATCGATACAAGCTCAATACTGCATGCTCTTTCTTTCTGCGTAAGACCCCTGTCCGGTGTTTCGATCTCGCCGTTCTGGTTGTCATAAGGATCGATGCGCACCTGCTTCTTGGCGGGAATGAAACCCTGCTGATACACATCGTTGATCACGATGCGCCAGGGCTCCAGATTGCCGAAATAGAAATTCCAAGCCTCTGTTCTGCCGCTGCGGTAGGCGCTTCCGCCATAGGAGGGATCGGCGAACAGCCAGCCCTTGTCCTCCAGCCAGAACTGCGCCCAGTCGTGATTTCCCACGTCATTCGGCACCGAGAATTCCTCGCCGGACTGCCATCTTGCCGGGATGCCCGCAATACGGCACAGAGTGATAAAGCACAGCGCCTGTATGCCGCAGTCTCCCTTCAGATTGAGGGCGGCATACTCCGAACCGTTCTCGATGGTGAGGTAGCAGCGCATGAACGAATAGGTCACCTTGGTAGTGCAGAAATCGTAGAATCTTCTGGCAATGACCGCCTTGTCGGTCTCGTCTCCTGCCAGCTCCTTCGCCAACGCCCTCATGTACGGCGTGAACACGATATGCGGCAACTGCTCCTTCAGATCATCCGCACAGACCGGCTTGGCATCCGGATAGGCGATCCCCTTTTTCCCGTCCAGCGGATCCACATAGACCACCCGGTTGTCCAGCGTATATTCCACGGAGAATTTCTCGTTCTTTTCCAGCTTTTTCGTGATGCTTGCCGTCCGCTGCGGCGCATCGTCCGGGGCGATCTGCCAGCCGGGAAGCTCGGGCAAAATCACTTCCCTCACCTGCGCCGCCGTCTTGGGGATCGGCACATGGAAGGTATAGGTATCGGTCTTGAAGTACGCATCGTTCACCCATAGGGTATGACGTACCGTCAGCCGGCATCCGGCTTTTCCGTTCCTTTTCTGCCGGGCGATCAACGCATCCAGCGTGGGTCTCGCTGCCGTGGATTTGTCGATACCGGCTCGCTCGGCAATGTCCGGATACACCTTGATCAGCGTGTTGTAAAAGCGGCGGAAGTAGTACTTTTCGCCCTTGATGTAGATATATTCCAGCTTGCCGTCCAGCTCCAGCCGGTCAAATTCCTCCTCGGTAAAGCTGCCCAGCTTCTCCCGAAGCAGCTCGAGCGCCTGCTCCTTCGTATAGGTAAAATCGTAGGGCAGCCGCTCCAGGATCACCTTTTCGGTACGCAGGCATTCTTTCAGTGCCTCAGGGATCCTGTCGTCTTTGAGACGGGCATCGATCAGCCTCTGTGCCTGTTCAAAATCGCCCGCCCATTTTGCCTTCAGAATATCCTCCGGAAGACCGCAGCTCAGTGCGCCCCAGTTGTATTCCATGTCGGTTCCTCCGATTTTTCAGCCTTTATCCGCTTATTTGTGATGTCCCATCTTTCTCAGGAATTCCAGCGTCTCCTTCGGGTTATCCGTAGTCACCAGACGTCCGCCCAATGCAAATCCCTTTTCCAGATCCTCATAGGTCTTAACGCCTGCACCCAGCCACGGCTCGATGTTCTTGCTCAGAAGATAGTCGAACCATGCCTTATCCGCAATGGAACCGGGCTTGGAATGGGGCTTTCCGTCCTCGCCGATCTCGGCATTAAAGATGCAGCATACGTCGCAGTAATCGTCAGGGCTGCCGAACAGTTCCTTTTCCGCACCGAGATAGAAATACGGATAAAAGCCGTGGATCGGGTACTTTTTGCCGTATTTCTTGACGATATAACCCAGCAGATGACCCGAAAAGCTGTTCAGTATGATCCTGTCGCCCAAATGGAACGCCTCGACCATATCAATTGTCTTTTCCGCAGTGGCGTAAGCCCACTCCTTGCCCATCGGATCCTGCGGATAGTCCTTCAGCTCCAGATTCAGCGTCATTTTGCTGTCCGCCGCCACCAGAGCAAACAGCTCCTCCAGCGTGGGGATCTGCGCATAGTCAAAGCCCTCGGTATGGGCAGCGGCATTGAGCTTGCGGATCTCGTCAAATGTGAATTCGTGCACACAACCGGTGCCGTCGGTGGTGCGGTCCACCTTCATATCATGCATCAGCACCAGCACATTGTCCTTGGTCTGGCGGATATCCGTCTCGATCATGTCGCAATTCAGATCCATTGCATATCTGAAGGCGATCATCGTATTCTCGGGTACGCCCACTCTGGCGCCCCTGTGACCGGCTACCAGCATGATATTTTTATCGTCGTTCCAAAGCATTGGTAAAATCACCTCCGACGTTTTTATCCATTATACACCATATCCGTTTTTATTGCAAGAGAGTATGGACTTTTTTGTTAGGTTATGTTATAATGTTTACAGTATAAATCTCTGATGGGGAGGTACTGCTCATGGATAACAGGCTTGCACTTTTCGGCGGCACTCCGGCAATCGACAAAAATGCCGTACCCGAGTCCCTGTTCAAGTGGCCGATACTGACAAAGGAAGACGACGAAGTCGTATTGGATGTGCTGCACAATAACCGCTTCTCCGGCTTTGATATTACCGAAAAGTTTCAGGATGAGTTCGCCGCATGGCAGGGCAGAAAGTACGCCCTCGCCTTCTGCAACGGCACCCTGTCATTGACCGCCTCGATGTTCGCCATCGGCATACAGCCCGGTGACGAGATCATATGCCCCACCAAGACCTACTGGGGCAGCGTATCGCAGGCCTATCTGTTCGGCGCCACGGCGGTGTTCTGCAACATCGACGAACATCTCAGCATGGACCCGGACGATATCGAGCGCTGCATCACCCCGAAGACCAAGGCCATCATGGTCGTACACTACTTCGGCTACCCGGCGGACATGGACAGGATCATGCCCATCGCAAAGAAGCACAACCTGCTGGTCATTGAGGACGTATCCCATGCACAGGGCGGCCTGTACAAGGGCCGCAAGGTCGGCACCTTCGGAGACATCGCCGCCATGTCGCTGATGAGCGGCAAGTCCTTTGCGGCAGGCGAGCTGGGCATCATGGTCACCGATGAGCGCAGGTATTACGAGCGGGCCATGGCGTTTGCCCATTACGAGCGCAACAACAAGAACTATATCAGGGAATGCGACGACCTGAAGAGCTATTACCACATCGCCCTCGGCGGCGTCAAGGGCAGAGCCAACCAGATCTG
>JAZLHZ010000071.1:0-5465 GCA_045617085.1 Clostridia bacterium | reverse complement strand
CCGTACTGGGCGAGGGCTTTGAGGAGCGGATGCTGCGCCTCATCGCAGAAGGCCGGGCAAAGGACCTGATGCGTGCGATGGCGGCTCCTGCAGCGAATGCGTGCGAGCTTCCCGAAACGAGAGAAGTCACCGCAGGCGAATTGATCTCGGAGCTGCGCAGCGCCTTTGACAATGCAGGCATTGCGCTGACCAATGACGATGCAGTCAACCTGCTGGTTTGCATGACCATCGGCAACCTCGTGGCGCTGACCGGTCCCAGCGGCTGCGGCAAGACCAATGCCGTCGGCACGCTGGCATCAGTGCTCGGCATCCGTGACAGCAAAGTCGGACGCTATGCCATGATACAGCCCACAGGAAATGCCCGCTCGTTTATCTGCGGCATCGAGGAGCTGACTCCCACCGGTGTCAAGGTCGTGCGTCTGCCCAAGGTGAAGAACGTCATCGAGGCGGAAAACGACAGTCTGCCGTCCATGCTGCTGCTGGATAACATCCGTCAGCCGCTGGAGGACTACATGGGCGCTCTGCTGAGCCAGCTGGATAAGGATGCGGACGGCGTCATCACCACCGCAGCAGGCGAATTGAACGTATCCAAGGCGCTGAGGGTCTTTGTCACCGCCAGAGATGCACATTCCTGCTTCAGTCCCGCCGTGCTGGATCGTGCATGGGTCGTTCCCATGACGAGAGAGCTGCCGAATACCGACTGGAACCGGATCACTGCTCCCACTGCTTTTGATAAGGCGGTATCGCTGGAGCAGCTGAAGAAGCTGTTCCCCGCAGAGCAGGGCGTTCCCGCCGTGATCGCAGACCGTATGTCGGAGATCCGGGAGGCCTTCGGAAAGCTCGGCATCCTCATTTCCCGCCGTACGCTGAACGATGTCTATGCCTATTGCGCCATGGCAGGCAGCTTCATGAAGTGCACACCCATCGAGGTGCTCGACCGGGCGCTTGCCCAGAGAGTAATGCCGCTGATCGCCGCAGAGAACAGCGCAGAAACGCTGAGCCGTCTGCCCAGGATCATCTGTGATATGCCCAGAAGCATCAAGGCAATACAGAAATAAGTTGGCAGTGTGCAGTGAGCAGTTATAGAGTGAATCAGCAATTAAGTGCTTCCCCAAATCATCGGGGAAGCACTTTTAAATAGTCCTTCCCCACCCCAGTGGGGAAGGGGGACCGGCGAAGCCGGTGGATAGGGCTGATAAAGCTATGCAGTTGGTGAAGGTATCACTACCGCCCTCAACTCGCTTACGCTCGTTCACGGTGAGCCAGGGCGAGACTTTGGGGGCTTCGCCGCATAATTGATTTCAATTCACTGCTAATTGCTAATTGCACATTGCCAATTCACATTACCAGTACTTCGATCCCTCTTTTTTCAAAAGGTGCTTTGTCGATCTTCACCGGCTGATCGGGATCGAACATGGGGGTATACGCCTTGCCGACCATGCCGTACTTGGCTCCGGCGGTCTTGTGATAGGGCAGCAGCTCGACCCTTTTCAGCGCCTTGGCCCGGCAGATGCGCTCGGCGACGGCGGTGAAGTGTTCGGCATTGTCGTTGACGCCGGGGATCAGCGGGATGCGGATGACGAACGGCGTATCGGATGCCGCCAGCATATCCGCATGGCGCAGGATGCAGGCATTGTCGACTCCGGTGTACTTTTTGTGCAGGTCGGGGTCGGAGAGCTTGATATCCATCATGATGAAATCGAAGGTATCGATGACCTCCCGAAATACCTCATCCGTCGTGAAACCACTGGTTTCCACGGCGCAGTGCAGTCCGTCCAGCGCACGAACCGTGGCTTTGACGAAGGGCCACTGCATCAGCGGCTCGCCGCCGGAAAACGTGCCGCCGCCGCCGTTCTTTTCCAGCAGTTTTCTGCCCTTCAGCAGTTTTGCAGCCAGTACCTCGGGCGTGTAGATGATCCCGGCGATGCGACGCAGTCCCTGTTCGCAGTAAGGCAGGCATTCGCCGCAGGCGATACAGCTGCCCGGGTGCGGACAATGCTCCATGCACTTGCCGCAGTGCAGACAGGAGGTCGGGCTCACCGTCAGCTGGGGATACGGTTCCAGTCCCTCGGGATTGTGGCACCAGTTGCAGCGCAGCGGGCAGCCCTTCATGAATACCGTGGTGCGGATGCCGGGCCCGTCGTATACGGCGAACTCCTTGATGTCGAATACCGTGCCGGTCATGCGTTTGCCAGCAGCTCGACCCGCTGGATGATATGATCCTGATAGCACTTGTCCAGCTCGACGAAGTAGCCGCTCCAGCCCCAGACACGCACGATCAGGTTCTTGTAGTTCTCCGGATGCTTCTGCGCATCCAGCATCCGCTCGCGGTTGACGGTGTTCAGCTGCAGCTGATGTCCGCCGCCGAGAATGAACGAGCGCACCAGTCCGGCGACCTTCGTGATGGCCTCGTCATTGCGGAAAACGGAGTCGTGGAACTCGATGGTGAGCGGGCCACCGTTGATGACCCGGCCCAGATCGGGCTTGACGAAGGAGGTGATCAGCGAGACGGGGCCGTTGATGCGGGTATTGATGGAGGGCGCATAGTTGGCGGGCAGGGGCTCCTCGGCGGTGCGTCCGTCGGCGGTGGCGCCCATCTTGTCGGCATGCCAGATATAATACATGGCGGAGCCGGTGCCGGCACGGAATATGCCGCCCTTTTCGTTCTTCATGCCCACCAGGGAATCGGCAAAGGTGTCCAGCAGGAAGCAGGCGAAATCGTCGGCAGCGTCCTCGTCGTTGCCCATCTTGGGGCATTCGTTCTTGAGGGCGTAGTGCAGCTTCTCATAGCCCTTGTAGTCGGCGTCCATGGCGGCAAGCAGCTCGGCGGGATCAAGCTTGCGGTTGAATACCATCTCGTTGACGGCGGCCAGCGAGTCGGCGGCGCAGGCCAGACCCGTGCCGTGGAAGCCGTAGTTGTTGTACTTGCAGCCGAAGGCGATGTCCTTTCCGTTCTCGACACAGCCGTCGAAGAAGATGGACATATAGGGCGAGGGGATCACATAGAGGTTCTTCAGCCCCTCGGCGATCTTGCGCACCCGGGCGAAGATCTCCTTCTTCACTTCGGCCTTGATGTCGTCGATACTCTGTGCGGTCTTCAGCCTGCTGCGGATGACATCGTTGACCACGCCCGCCAGCGGCAGAGCGCCGATGTTGGGGATGTCCATGCCCACACCGGGAATGATGAATTCCCAGCAGGCGGCGACCACGTAGTTCACCGCATCCTCATGGGCGTAGCCTAACTTTTCAAGGGCGGGAATGGCGATGTCGTCGTTCTCATACTGCGGGAAGCCCAGTCCCAGCTTGGTGAGGCGGGTGCCCTTCTGATAGACCTCAAGGGGCGTTTCGGAGTTGACACGCAGGTTGATCTTGGGGTCAATGACCTTCAGCTCGCCGGAAGCGGTCAGGCACATGTCGGTGATGTCGTTGTAGCCGTAGCTGCCGTCAGCCGTCATGCCGGCCAGCACCATGGACTGACCGTTGTCGCCCTGCTGCATGCCGGTATACAGGTCGCTGTCCCGGTTGCAGGCGAGGAAGAACTCGCAGATCAGCTCTGCAGCCTCGTCATAGGTCAGGATCCCGGCGTCGATGTCGTGCTTATAATAGGGGTACATGTACTGGTCGAAACGGCCGAGGGTGTTGTGATAGTCGCCCTCGCACCACATCGAAAAATGGAGAATGCGCAGGGACTGCAGCGCCTCAAGCAGCGTCTCGGCGGGCTCGGCAGGCACTTTTTTCAGCAATGCGGCAAGCTCTTTCTTTCCCTGTTTCCCGGCTTCGGCGGCATACCGTGCGGTCAGGTCGAGTACGGCACGGATACTCATGCGCATGGCCTCGTAATAGTCGTGCTTCTCCGGGCAGTCGGCGGCGTCGATCTCCTTCAATACGGCGTTCAGACCCTTGCCGATGATCTTTGCATAGTCGGCGGAGAGGTTGCAGACACGCCCCTGCTCGTGAATGTAGTGGTTTGCGGTGATGGCGGCCCACTCCTCGTCCGTATGGATCACGGGAAGATCCGGCAGCGTACGCAGAAAGGCGATCTTCTCGCCGTCAACAAGTACAGGCTGTTCGTTGTCCAGAAACAGCTTCATGCGCAGCGCCATCCGCTGATAATCCTTCAGCTCGCTCTTTCTGTAAAGGGCGGGATCGATGAAGGAGTTGTCCCGGCGGAAGGCGTGATGCTTCTTTTCATGGACGAAATAGTTTTTGAGAGCTGCAATGCGTTCTGTCATGTCAATTCCTCCTGAGTATGACCGAGACTACCGAGGCTGCGGGCAGCGTCACGGTATCGCCGTCGGTGAAGGCTTTGGTTTCTTTTACCGGGGCTGCGGCCTCGGGATCTTCAAAGGTGTTGCAGGTATGCGGATCGTCTGCAGTGAGAGTCGTGATCTCCGCCTTGCCGCAAAGCTCCCTGCCGATGCCGCAGAGCTTCACCTCGGCGGACTCGGTGATCGAGGTGTTGGCCAGTGTGACCGTTACGGTGCCGTCCTCGTTTTCGGAAGCGGCGGCGCTGATGTTGTCCAGCGGATGATAAATGCGGTTGGACTTTTCGGTAAATTCCCTCACGCCGCAGTCGTTGATGACCGCCAGCTGTTTTGCGCCCTGATGGGTCTTGAACATGTCGAATACATGATAGGTGGGCGTGACCGTGAAGCCCCTGCCTCCGGCGAGGAACAGGGTGTGCAGGTTGTTGCACAGCTGGGCGACGTTTGCCATGTGCACCACATCGCAGCGGTTCACAAAGGTGTTCAGCGTCATTGCACTGATGACGGCGTCCCGCATGTTGCTCTGCTGCTCAAACAGATTGTAACCCTTGCTGGGGCCGGTGCCGTCCTTGTGCCAGCAGCCCCATTCGTCGACGAACAGCTTTACCTTGCGGGCGGGATCGAACTCGTCCATGGCGGCTCTGTGGTCGTCCACGATGTTCTTCATATAGTCGGCCTGGAACAGCAGCCGGTACCATTCATCCTCGGTGAATTCCTGCGGTGTGCCTGCCGTGCCGCAGTAGTAGTGAACGCTCATGCCGTAGGGCATGACGTTCTTTAAGCGAAGATGCTGCATGAGCTCTCTTGTCCAGGAAATGTCGTGGCCGTTGGCGCCGCAGGCAACGAACCGCTTTTCGCCGGGTACGCTGTCGCAGATGGTGGCATAGCGCAGATATTCCCTGGCACAGGTCACGGCGTCCATGTTGCCGCCGCCGCCCCAGTTCTCGTTGCCGATGCCCCAGAGCCGCACGTTGAACGGTTCGGGATCGCCGTTTTGCGCGCGTTCACGGGAAAGCGTCGTCTTATCCGCCGGGAAATTGCAGTATTCGATCCAGTTGCGGATATTGAGCGCCGTGGTCGTCGTCATATTTGCGGCGACATAAGGCTCCGCGCCGACCATCCGGCAGAAATCCATGAATTCATGCGTTCCCACCTGATTGGATTCCGTGCGCTGATCATCCGAATACCACCAGTTCACAC
>JAZLHZ010000070.1:0-5573 GCA_045617085.1 Clostridia bacterium | reverse complement strand
CGTGGCTTCGGGGTGACAGTCGGCATGGGTCAGGTACGGCTTGATATCAAATATCGGCGTACCGTCCATCAGATCGGCGCCCGCCACCCGCAGCACCGTACCGCAGTCTTCGGTCTCCTCGATGCCGCACAGCTTTACGCAGGAGAGGCCGATGCTGTTGGGACGGAACGGCGATCTCGTGGCAAATACGCCCATGCGCTTGTTTCCGCCCAGCCTCGGCGGACGCACCGTGGCAGACCAGTTCTCCTTTTTCGCTTCGGAAAACTCCCACAGCAGCCAGATATGCGAATAACCTTCCAGCCCTCGCAGCGCCTCGGGAATGCGGTATTCCGGTTCGAATACGACCACGCCTTCGAGGCTCTCCACAAGGCCGCTCTGCCTCGGAATGCCGAACTTGGTCGGAAAATCCGTCCGGATCCTTGCAATGACCTTCAGAGCGTCCATTACAGCAGGTACTCCCTGTATACGTTTCCGTCCAGCGTGTGCCACGTGATCTTTTCGTCGGTGATCAGCATATACCCCCGGGGCGTGTCCTCCTTGGGCAGAGACACAGAACCGGGATTGATGCAGACGTAATCCTCATGCTCGTGCAGGAACGACACATGCGTATGTCCGTGCAGCAGTATATCGCCCTTATGCAGCATGGGCAGATTGTCCTCGCTGAACAGATGGCCGTGGGTCGCAAATATCATCCGCTTTCCCGCATACAGCAGGGCATAGTCCGCCATGATCGGGAACTGCAAAACCATCTGATCGACCTCACTGTCGCAGTTGCCCCGCACGCACATCAGTTCGTTTGCAGCACCGTTCAGCAGCGCCGTGCATTTTTTCGTGTCATACTCCTTTGGCAGCTCGTTCCGAGGGCCGTGATACAGCAGGTCGCCCAGCAGAAGCAGCTTGTCTGCGCCCTCTCTTTTATAGGCTTTAAGGATCTCCTCACAGTAATATGCCGACCCGTGAATGTCGGATGCAACGAATATTGTCATAATTCACGTCATTCCTTTCGTATTTTACATATTGTTTTCACACAAAATTATGCAAACCCATAATAGAGAACTGGTATAATAGGTATGAGAAACGGAGGATGTATACATTGTTCACCCTGCGAGAGCTTTTGCCTGCCCTTCACCTGCGCTGTGACCGGGGCAGCGGACTGTATGTGACGAGCGATGACTGCACGGATATTCCCGGCTGCTTCGGCGTTTCAAAACGGGGAACGCTGAACGTCATCAGTCTGAAAAAAGAATCAGCCGATGCGTTTGCAGATCTGGCACGAAAAGAGCTTTCGCAAATCAGCGAGCTGACAAGGCTGCTGGAACAGAGAAAGAACATGCCGTATTCCGAAAACGAGCTCATTTGCCTGCATACCGGCATCAAAATTCTGGAAACCGGCGGCAGGAGCATTTCGGATTATGAAAAGCTGGTCCGTCAGACCGCCGCCGTCGCCATGCGAACCAATTGCGGCGGGCTGCTGTATGCCTGCGCCCTGTGTACAGACCTTCTAAGACTAACTGCCGACAGGAGGAACACATCATGCAGATCGGATGGATAGGCCATTCCTGCTTCCGAATCATCACGGAACACAACAACATCGTTACCGACCCCTACAACGAAGAAACCGGTTACAAACTTCCCTCAACTCCGGCGGATATCGTCACGGTATCCCATTCCCATTTTGACCACAGCTATTCCCAGTGCGTGGCTCCCGGCCTCGTCATCAGCGATCCTCAGCCCCGTACGATCAACGGCGATACCATCTGGGGCATTCCCTGCTGGCATGACGATGTGAGAGGCGCCAAGCGCGGCAGCAACATCATCTATGTCATTGACGCCGACGGTCAGCGTATCGTCCATCTGGGCGATCTGGGACACCTGCTCAGCGACAAGGACGTAGAGAAGCTCGGCAAGGTCGACGTACTGCTCATGCCCGTGGGCGGCATCTATACGCTCTGCCCCAAGACCTGCGTGGAGCTGTGCGAGAAGATCAAGCCCCGCATCGTCGTCCCCATGCACTATGCCTGCCGCTGCATCCGCTTCCGGCTCGGCAAGATCGACAAGTACCTGACCGCCGCCGGTTACGATCCGGACGAGGTCATGACGCAGAAGGTCGAATGGCTGGACCCTGCGGAATACGACAGGGAGCTCGCTATCATGGAGCAGGGCATCGGCATGTAACCCGGAACAAAATCCGGAATAGTATACCCGATCATTCCTCACTTCATACTATTATACACTATCTTCGTTACCATTTCAAGTACAATTCCAAGGCGGTGGATAATTATGCTCGCTTTGATCGCAAATCCCATGGCATCCAGCGGGAATGCCGCATCATATATCGAAAAGGTCTGCAAGCTGCTGGAAGAAAGAAGCATTTCCTACAAGCTGATGGCGACCAAGTATGCCGGACACGCCACAGTACTGGCAGATGAAGCAATGACCGGGGGCTGTGACGGCATCATTTCCCTCGGCGGTGACGGCACGCTGTACGAGGTCGTCAACGGACTGAACGGCAGGCACACGAACTTCTATATCGTCCCCTGCGGCACCGGCAACGACTTTATCAAGACGCTGGGACTGCCGAAGGACCCGATCGAGGCGTTCAAGATCCAGCTGGAGGGCAATCCCGTTGCCATCGATGTGGGAAAGATCAACGACCGGTACTTCATCAACGTGGCCGGCACCGGCTTTGATGTGGAAGTCCTGCATCAGGCGGAGCGCTTCAAAAAGCTGGGCAGGGGCATGATCCCCTACTTCCTCGGCGTTGTGGCAGCCCTTCGGCACTTCAAGCCCATGACCGTGGAGCTGACCGTCGACGGAAAGACCGAGCAGAAGACCGTTACCATCCTCTCCGTCGGCAACGGCAGGTATTTCGGCGGCGGCATGAAATCCGTTCCCCATGCCGATCCCGGCGACGGACTGTTCGATTTTATCTACATCGACGGCGTGAATACGTTCAGCATCATACATCTGCTGCCCAGATTCATCAAGGGCGAGCATACCGGTATGTCCATCGTCCACGAATCACGAGTCTCCTCACTGAAGGTGGTCTCCAAGGGCATGATCATGAACATGGACGGTGAACTGATCCAAATGGACGAAGCGGAATTTTCCATTCTGCCGGGCGCACTGACCATCTATCTCAGGAGGTAACAAGCAATGATGAAGAAACTGCTCTCACTTCTGCTGGTGCTGCTGCTCTTCGCAGGCATTTGTCTGGCAGAACCGCTCTATACCGAGGATGACGTGCTCGTCGACGGCGATATCGCCATGACCGACGATCTGTATATCGAATACGGCTATGATTACCTGCTGCGGGACGAGGTCGCCCTGTACCTCTACGCCTTCGGCGAGCTGCCGTTCAACTACCTCACCAAGCACGAGGCGGAGGATCTGGGCTGGGACAGCCGGAAGGGCAATCTCTGGGATTGCGGCGATTATCTCTGCATCGGCGGCGACAACTTCCGCAACCGTGAAAAGCAGCTGCCCGAAAAGAAGGGCCGCAAGTGGTACGAATGCGATGTGAACTACGACGGCGGATACCGGGGCAGCGACCGCATCCTGTTTTCCACCGACGGACTGATCTACTTCACCGAGGATCATTACGAGACCTTCACGCTGCTGTTTGACGGCTGGTATGACACGGATTACCGCTATGAATAAGGAGGGACCCGGCTTGACAGTTACATTTGACGGAAACGACCTTTCCACGAGAAAGGAAGCCCACGAGACCATCGCCAGGGCGCTGGATTTCCCGGACTACTACGGCAAGAACCTCGATGCACTGTATGACGTGCTCACCGACATCGAGGCAGATGTTGTCCTCACCCATGCCGACAAGGTATATACCAAAGGCCTGATCGAGACGTTTGAGGATGCGGCAAAGGAAAACCGCCGCTTCACCTTCCGAATCGAGGAATAATCAAAGATTCACAGTAAACATAACGGCGACCCGGAAATGGTACCGCCACATAAGGAAGTATTATGACATAAGAAACCCACCGAAAAGGAATTTATTTCCTTTTCGGCGGGTTTTGTTTTGCCAGAAAAATAAAAACTAACGTTGCATAGCTTTTCTAAAATCTATTTCTTTTATTTGAGCATTTTCCATTTCATCAAGACAAGTTTGTATTTTATCGTAATCAGAACCGAACGATTTCAAAGCTTCGACTCTTGTATACCAAAGCGGCTTAACACATCGGTATATCAATGGTGCAGCCTCTATCTCTTCTTCTGAAAAGGTATATATCTTTGATACTATGCGAAGCGCTTTCAATATTTCTTTGAGCTCATCGTCAAAAGAACCGGTGAATATCTCTCGAAACAGATAATTCAGAAATTCATCTTTCCCGGATAGATTGAAGTCATATATACCGACAAAATTACCGTTTTCATCCACCAACACATTTGTGTCGTTAAAATCAGCCTGATACACCGAAAATGGCAGGTCAAAATATACCTTTTTCAGTGCTTCTCTGTTTTCTTCCCATCTGATTAACATTCTTTCTGCTTGTTTATGAAATAATTCCGGCAATGATTTACAGTAATTTCGAAATTCATTTGCGTTTTCAGTCACTTCATCAACTTCATCTCCGGGGAACAGATCAAACAAGCAGTATCCGGATGGGATTGTTGTGTAATCGTATTTTTCTCGGGCGATTTTTGCCGTCATTACATACAGCTCTTCACGAAAAGGTTTTACGTTTTTGCATTGGTTTGCAGATATGAACTTTGAGTACTCCTCTGCATATGCAATGCAAGTAATCCCTTTATAAAAAACAAAAGGAAAAATACCGTTGGCAGAAGAGAGGATCTTCGGGCAATAATACCCTTGTCTTGCGTATTCTTCCGCACAACGTTGCCACATTCTGATACGCTCATTAGTTGTAAATGAGTTCGCGGCAACTTTGACAACTATTTTATTGCCGGACTCCAACAGGGCAAATATTACTTCACGGTAGTCGTTTTCTCCGTGACTTGTATTGGTAGTCCATATTTTTTTGATTGATTCTGTCGTGAATAATGCAACAACAGACCGTTCATCTACACATTCCATCTTGTTCTCCATTAGACATTTAGATAATAATATGTCCCTGTCAATCACGAGCATCGGATTTTGCCGTACAAAATCCACATCCCGAAAAACATCCTTATCGGGCTGTCACGAAGGATCGCCGTTGTTTGTTTTTTACTCCGTAAGCAGCCGAACCTTTCCCATCAATCCGCTGACAAGGTTCTGACTGTCCCGCATGATGTTGTCATAATTCCAGTAGCGGCTCCAGCCCAGTGCACGTCCGGCATCGCACAGCATCGTGCTGCGCTCGTTGCCCGCCGTGTTGGCGATCACCAGACGGAGCTCGTTTTCTCCGTCCTTCACAAAGTCGGTGATATGCAGCCGATACGGCGCAAACGCCCGCCGTCCCGCAAGCCGGTCGTTGACATAGACCGCCATATAGAAGCGGACATCCTCTGCCTCCAGCATCAGCCGCCGTCCGGGCTGCTTGTCGATATTCACCTTTTGCACATATTCACACTCGCCGGAATAGTCGGTCAAGCCCGGCTTTCTCCAATCGCCT
>JAZLHZ010000069.1:0-23633 GCA_045617085.1 Clostridia bacterium | reverse complement strand
GGAGAAGCTGAAATACTACAAACCGCATGAAAAGCAGCTGGCGTTTCACAAATGCATGAAGCGGAACCGCTGGCTGTTGGGAGGCAACCGCACCGGAAAGACGGAGGTGGGTGCTGTGGAGGCGGTGTATCTGGCGAGAGGCATTCATCCCTATCGGCAGACGGACCGGCCGACGGAGGGATGGGTGGTGAGCCTGACCAACGTGGTGCAGCGGGATGTGGCACAGAAGAAGATGTTGAGCTATCTGCATCCGGCATGGATCAGAAATGTGCAGATGCGTGAGGGCAGAAAGGACGACATCAACGGCGGCATTATCGACTTTATCGAGGTGGAATGTGTGCATGGCGGCGTATCGGTGATCGGGTTTAAGACCTGTGCGCAGGGTCGGGAGCGGTTTCAGGGCACGAGCTTGGACTATGTATGGTTTGACGAGGAGCCGCCGTATGAGATCTATGCCGAGTGTGCGATGCGGGTGATCGACAGGAAAGGGCTGCTGTTCGGGACGATGACGCCGTTGAAGGGCATGACGTGGGTGTATGACAGGATCTATCTGAACGAGAACAGTGACCCGGAGGTGTGGTGCATGAGCGTTTCGTGGAAGGACAATCCGTATCTGCCGCAGGAGGAGATACGGCGGCTGACGGCATCGATGACAAAGGAGGAGCTGGAGGCACGACGGGACGGCAAATTTGTGGAAAGGAATGCACTGGTATACGGCGAGTTTGACCCGGAGGTGCATGTGATCGAGCCGTTTGATGTGCCTTATGAATGGCAGGAGTGTCTGTCGATCGATACGGGGCTGACGAATCCAACCTCGGTACACTGGTATGCGGCGGACAATGACGGGAACGTGTATGTTGTGGCGGAGCATTATATGGCGGGCGTGGGCATCGACGAGCACATGGCGCATATCAATGCGATATCGGATGCGCTGCACTGGAAACGGGATCGTTCCGGGAAGCTGTTTGCGCTGATGGATGCGGCGGCGGAGCAGCACACGCTGAACAGCGAGCGGAGCGTCAAGGAGCTGTTCAACGAGAAAGGGCTGAGCGTCTGCACGAGGGTCAACAAATCAAAGATGGCGGGCATATTGCGGGTGAAGGAGTATCTGCGGGGCGAGCCGAGGCTGTATATCTTCAATACCTGTCCGATGCTGATCAGGGAGATGAAGAACTACCGTTACAGGGACGACGGCAGCGATGAGCCCGTCAAGAAGGACGACCATGCGCTGGACGAATTGCGGTATTTCATCATGTCATTGCCCGAAAGGCACAGGAAGGTCGTGCGGGAGAAGGAGAGCGTGGTGGTGAAGCATAAGAAGGAGCTGAGGAAGAGAGTGAGGAGTGTGGAGTGAGGAGTGTGGAGTTGGGCGGCTGCGCCGCCCAAACTCTGCAAAGCAGAAATCTACTGCCATAGGCAAATCAACTCTTAACTGTCAACTCTTGGCCATATAAACATACTTGTCCGGCCCTACCCACCGCCTGCGGCGGTCCCCCCTTCTCGCTGCGGCTCGGTCTGGGTTCGGCTCTGACAGCGCACTGCGCTGTCATTCACTACCGAACCCAACTCGCTACGCTCGTTCCCGGTGAGCTGGGAAGGGACTTTTGGCGGCTGCGCCGCCTGACATTGAGGAAATGGTGTATTTCAGGGTTGACCGGAAAGAATGATCGTGGTATAATGCGGGACGTAAACGAACAAATGTACTTTTGATACGCGGAGGTGATGGATTTGGAGTTCAGAAGGGAGCTGCCCCGGGAGGTGCCGGTGCAGGAGGAGGAGAAGCGCCGGTTTGCGGCGGAGCTGACCGAGGAGTACCGGCGCAGGAAGCAGCGGCGAAGGCCGCTCACGGTGAAGTGGGAGATGAACCGGCGTTTTCTGCTGGGTGACCAGTACTGCGATATGGCGGCAGTCGGGGACGAGGCGTGGCTGATGCCGCTGAGCGGCAAGGCGGTATACAACATGATCGCCCCGACCATTGAGACGAGGCTGAGCAAGCTGAGCCGGGTACAGCCGTCGCTGACGGTGCGTCCGGCTACGGATGACGCCGACGATGTGAATGCCGCACGGCTGGCGACGATGCTGCTGAAATCGGTGGGCGAGGAGCTGAACGTATCGGACTGCCGGCTGAGGGCGGCCCGATGGGCGGAGATCTGCGGCAGTGCGTTCTACAAGGTCGGCTGGGATGCGGAGGCGGGAAGAAAGCTGACGTATTCCGAGCTGCACGAGGGAATGCTGACGATGGAGGTGATCCCGGCGTTTGAGATCTATCCGGAGAATGAGTATTCGGAAGGACTGGAACGGCAGCAGAATCTGATCCGTGCGAAGGTATGCAGTGCGGCTGAGATCTATGATAAGTGGGGCATTCGTGTGCCGGGCAGGCGGCTGAACGAATACGGGGATGACGGCGGCATCGGCGGCGAGGTGCGGGAGGACAGTGAGGTGGTGATCGAATGGTATGAAAAGCCGACGGCCGAATATCCCGACGGACGATATGCCGCCTGCGCCGGAGGCATATTGCTGAAGCTGTCCAAGCTGCCCTTCGTCAACGGCGAGCAGGGAAAGAGGGACTTCCCGTTCGTGCAGCAGCTCTGCATGAGTGCGCCGGGCTCCTTCTTCGGAGACACGGTGATCGGGCGGCTGATCCCCCTGCAGCGGGACTACAATGCGCTGATCAACCGCATGAACGAGCACACGGCAAGGCAGACCTGCGGTAACATACTGGCGGAGCAGGGGTCGCTGGTGGATGAAAGCCTGCTGGACGACGGTTTTGCGCCGGGCACGGTCATCGAGTATCGCTCGGGCGCAACGCCGCCGCAGTGGATGGGCGTTTCGGAGATTCCGGAGAGCCTGATGCAGCGGCTGACGATGCTGCGGCGAGATTTCAACGAGGTATCGGGGATCTCGGACATGGCGAGGGCATCTGCGGTATCGGGCAGTGCGACCTCGGGCGTGGCACTGGAGATATTGAAGGAGCAGGACGACACGAGGCTGACACTGACCGGGGAGAACATCCGCAGGGCGATGAAGGCGCTGGCGAAGCAGTTCCTGCATCTGATGCGTGCATATGCGGCGGCACAGCGGCTGATGCGCTGCGGCAGTGATGAGGTCGAGGGCTGTATGCGGACATGGACCGGCAGTGACCTGAGCAGTGATGATGTGGTGATCGACACCGAAAACGAGCTTTTAAGTACGCCTGCGCAGCGGAGACAGCTGATCATGGAGCTGATGAATGCCGGGTTGTTCCTTGACCCGGATACCGGAACGATGACTAGAGAGGCGAGGGCGCATCTGATGGACATTTTCCGTATCGGGAACTGGGAGAGCATGACGGACATAGACGATCTGCAGCGGGCTGCTGCACGCAGAGAGCATCAGACGGTGACCGAGGGACGCAGACCCGGAATAGAGGAGGTGGATGACCACGGGCTGCATATCAGAGAACATACGAGATTCATGCTGAGTGCGAGATACCGCAGTCTGGACGAGAAGGAAAAGGAGATCATGAAGGAGCATCTGAGAGAGCATAAGGAGATGATGAAGAATGATGCTGACACAGAAGCAGAAGGATAAGGCGCTGGAGCAGGGAATGGAGATGGCAAGAAAGGATGCCCAAAGCGAGGGCATCCGCAGAAGCTGGGCGGAGGCGGCAAGGCGGCTGCCCGATGCGGAAAAGCTGCTGCCCCGGATCGCCGCTTACATTCTGGACAATCCGGAGATCGCCGCTTTGGAGGACGGCTTTGAGAGGGCGTATCATGCGGTGAGAAGCGCCGACTACCGCAGCGAGGAGGAGCTGCTGGCGGATGAGGAATTCATCGAACGCATGGCAAAGGATGAGAGGATCCGCAGGGCGGTCATTACGGACTATCTGGCACACATTGCAAACAACAGAGACGAATAAGGAAAGGAAGAGATCACACTATGGTAAACATGAACACCGTGAGCGCAGCGCTCAAGAACTACTACATCGACCCCCTGCGTGAGGACATTAATCTGAAGGCCGATCCGCTGTATGCCCGCATTGCTCACACCACCAACAACATCGTGGGCTACAACAAGATCGTGCGCGCGGCGCTGGTCGGCGCCAACGGCGGTGCAGGCGCCGGTTCCGAGACCGGTGCGCTGCCCTCCTCCGGCGAGAACACCTATGCGGCGCTGGAAAGCACCACGAAGAACCTGTACGGCACCATTGAGATCAGCGACAAGCTGGTGCGCTCGGCTGCCGACAGCAGCGCCGGTTCCTTTGTCAATATGCTGCAGCAGGAGATGGAGACGCTGACCCGCACGCTGCGCTGGAATCTGGCCCGTCAGCTGTACGGCGACGGTTCCGGAAAGCTCTGTACCGTGACCGAGGCGACGACCTCCGGAAGCAGCCTGACCGTGAGCAGCACTGCGGCGCTGCTGCCCGGCCTGAAGGTGGATATCTTTGCGTCCGCCGGGACCTCGCTGTATCGGGGCAGCCGCATCCTGGATGTGGATCATCTCAACTCGGTGATCAAGCTGGAGGGCACCGTGACTGTGCCTGCGAACGGATATCTGACCATTCAGGGAAGCGCCGGATATGAATTGACCGGTCTTGGCAAGCTGTTTGACGGTACCGGCAGCGGTACGCTGTACGGACTGGACCGAAGCGAATACAGCTGGCTGAATCCCTATATCGTCAGCAGCTTCGGCGCCATCACCGAGACCGGCATCCAGTCCGCCGTCGATCATCTGGAGGACAGCTACAACGTGACCGTGAATCACATCAACTGCGGCAGCGACGCCTATAACTACTATCTGGCACTGATGAACCAGCGCCGCTGTATCTGTGATACCTCCACACTGGAGGGCGGACACCGTGCGCTGCTGTTTAACGGCATTCCGCTGACCCGCACCAAGTTCATGCCTGCCGACTCTATTGACCTGTATGATACCGGACTGTTCGAGATCGATCAGGTGGCGGACTGGGAATGGATCGAGGGCGAGAGCCACAACGTGCTGCATCAGAAGCCCGGCTATCCCACCTACACCGCCACCATTGCCAAGTACTGCGACCTGATGTGCGTGCTGCCCGGCGGTATTGCCAGACTGAACGGCGTTTCCGCACCCCAGTGACAAGGCGATGCGGTGCAGGGAGAATGAATTCGGGCCCGGCCGCATTCCGGTGATGACGAATGTGTATTTCATACCAGAAAGGCTGAAGCAGATCGACGAAAGCTATTTCGTGATGCTGCATCGGGGACGGTATGAAATACACTCGTCCCGGCAGACGGACGACACGCTGTGCTGTGTGCTTCCGTTTGATGCGCTGGATGCAAGGGCGCTGTTGTACGTGCGGGAGCATCATATATCCCGGTTGGAGGCGCTGGTCCGGGAGACGGAGGCCTACAACGAAAGGCTGGACGGGGAACGGATGCGCAGGCATCTGGAACAGGCAGGCGAAAAGATAAAGGAGGTTCTGCATGACGCTGATTGAGATCTGCTATATGGCGGCGAGGCTGACCGGACGTGCGGACGAATTTGTGAAGACGGAGGTGAGCAGCGGCGTGTTTGCGTTTACCGGGTATGCGCTGCAGCTCTTTGAGCTGATGCGGGATGCGGTGAATACGGCATATGCGGAGGCTGCGAGGGAAAAGCTGATGCCGGACCGTGAGGTCGGCGGCAGTGTCGGTCAGGACGGCGTCATCGACGTAAAGCAGCTGGCGCCGGAGGCGTATTGTGTGAAGCGGCTGACGGATGCGGCGGGCAGAGAACTGAACTTCCGTTATGTGAACAGATTCAGGCTGAAGACCGAGGCGAGAGGCAGTGTGAAGCTGACCGTCTGCGAGGTGCCTTCGCCCTTGGTGAACGAGACCGACTGTCCCGTGTTTTCGGAGGCGGATGTGCCGGCGATGCTGTATGCGTATTATGCGGCGGCAACGGTGTGCGCTTCGGACGGCGACAGGGAGGAAAGCGAGCAGTGGATGCGCAGGTATCGCAGTCTGTTCTCCGGGATCCGGGGAACGGCGGGGCTGCGGCATCGGTGGAGGATACCGGTTTTCCGATGAGAAGGGAGAGAGCATGAGAAAGGCGAGCCTGAAGATAGAGAGGTTTGCGGGAAGAGATGAGCGCAGGAACGGGTTTTCCGGTTCGGCGGAGGCGGTGAATGTGGTCTGTGAAAACGGCGCACTGAAGCGGTGCAGGGGTACAACACTGTACTGCATGGCGCCGTCGGGGACGAGCCGGATATTTTCCGGCTGCATTCGGGAGAACGGAGCTGTGGCAGAGCGGTTGATTGCCTGCGGAGACGGAAAGGTATATGTATATGCCGGGAATGTTTGGCAGCTGATCGGGTCGGGATTTGAAAGCGACGACTGGGACAGCGTCAACTACCGCCACGGCGAGAACGACTGCATACTGATGACGAATGCGAAGGACGGGTTGTATATCTATGACGGCACGGGAGAGATGCGGCAGGTGAATGCCACGGTGGGTGGAGAACCGATCCGCTTTGCACGGCTGACGCTGGCATATGAGCGGCTGTGGGGCGGATCGGATCCCGATCATCCGGACAGGGTGTATTGGAGCAGCTGTTTTGACCCGGAAAACTGGGAGCCGGATGCGGAGAATCCCGAAAACGGCGGCGGTTTTGTTGATGCCGCCACATTCGATGCGGGAAGAGTGAGGGAGGTCGCCTGTGCGTTTGACGATGTGCTGATATGCAAGGACAATTCGCTGCACCGGCTGAACGGCACGTATCCCGGTGACTTTGTGCTGACCCGGGTGAACGGCGGCGAGGGGCCGGTGGCGAAGGGAGCCTTGGCGGAATGCAGCGGGCTGCTGTACTTCTTGGGGAAAAGCGGACTTTGCGTATATGACGGCATGAATGCTGCTGCGATGAAGGACGGCAGGATGCAGCGCACGTTTGAGCGGATCAACCGGGCGGCACCGGACAAGGTGAGGGTGGCTGTCGTCGGAAACACATTGTATCTGGCGGTGCCGCTGGACGGCGCCGTGGAGAATACGCATATCATCGTTTACTCGCCGGAAAACGACTGCTGGGGACTGATGGAGCTGGCGGTGAAGGATTTCTGCGTATTTGCAGGGAAAACGATGTGTATCTGCGGAGAAAATGTGTATCTGTTTCTGGAAGGAAACAGTTTCGGCGGGAATGCGATTACGGCCAAGGTGACGCTGCCGATCCAATCGGCAGGCGGAAAGCGGCTGTTTACGAGGCGGCTCGTGTTCCCGGCGGCAGCGGAGGAGGAAGGCGCACTGAAGATCACTGCCCGGGGCGACGATTCGGTACTGTCCCGCACGGTGGTATTGCCCCGGGGAAGAAGCATGGTGTGTCTGCACCTCGGCGTACAGGGCAGGCTTGTGGAGCTTGAGATAGAAAACGTACAGGGCTGCGGGTTTGAGCTGCCCGGCGGCATGACGGCGGAATTCGGGATCACGGAGGGATAACGCATGACACAGAAGGTCAAACAGAGAACGGTACTGACGAGCCTTACGGATGCGAGGCAGCTGAGAGAGCTGAACAGACAGCTGGACTGGATCTATGCAAGGTTGCTGGAAAAGAAAGAGGAAGAGGAGGAGCATGAAAATGGGCAGTGAGTATGAAAAGAGCGGATTTGCGGCTCCCGGCGAGCGGCTGAAAAAGCTGCTGGAAAGCATGACGGAGAGCGATGAGACGCTTCGCCGGAAGGCGGAGAATGAGCTGAAGCCCGATTACGAGAGCGCAAGACGGGAGCTGCTGAACAATCTGAAAAAGGAGAACGAGCAGGATGTACAGAAGGGAAAGGCGATATCGGACAGCTATGCCGAGCGCAGGCAGCAGGTGAACGAAGCCTATGACAGGAGCCACAAGCGGCTGGAAAACGAGCTGAACATGCGGGGCATGGGCAGGAGCTCGCTGGTTGCCACCGAGGGTACGGCGCTGGAGAATGAACGGAATCGGGAACTGAACAGGCTGAATACGGAGGAGAACACGCAGAAGCAGGAGCTGAAAAATGCGGCGTCCGGCAGACAGGAGCAGGCGGAGGATGAGCTCAAGGCGCTTTCGGGAAGCTATGCCGAGAAGCTGGAAAAGAGGATCGCCTCGCTGAAGGACAGCAGCCGCACGGCGCAGGTGAGTCTGGAGCTGCAGCTGGCGGCGCTTCAGCAGCAGGGGTATGAGGCATATATGAACAATCTGATGAAGGAAAAGGAGTTTGCGGCAAAGCATCCCGAAAAGGAGGAAAAGCAGGAGTTTATATATGAGGAGACTCCGAAGAAAAGTACGGAAAGCGCAAAGAGCCTGACAGACGGCGGAAATTCTGCCGTGCAGAGCGCAGGGGCAAAGCTGAAGGGGTTTCTGGCCGGGATCAGGGAGAAGTCGGAGAAGGTCGAGGCATTGGCAAAAACCAAACCCGAAAAGAAGGAGAGAAAGTGAGCAAAAACGAAAAGCTGATCGCTGCGTATTTTGCCGAGTGTGAGGCGAACGGCGAGCCCTCGTCTCCGGCAGGTCTGGCGCTGAAGCTGGGGATGAGTACGAGGGAGCTGCTGGGGAAGCGGAAAATGAAATGCTATGCGGCGGCGCTGCAGCGGATAGAGAAGGATGGCATGAAGCTGGCACTGACAGGGCGGCCAACTGCAAAGGGGATCGAGGTGCTGCTGGCGCAGACTACCGGGGAGGAGGAGACCGATGAGAGAAGGGAATTGAGCGATGAGGAGCTGAACGGGAAGCTGAGAAGGATCGTCGAGGAATGCAGGGATATGATAGATAAGTGACGTACTGTAGGGCGGGGGCTTGCTCCCGCCGGATGAGGGGACAGAAAAGACGCACACGATTGTTATTCATGATCGTGTGCGTCTTGTTCAATATATAATTTGTCATAGAACCATTTTGCGGGATTGTCAATGATGTATTGTGCGATTTCCCGATAATCGGCATCAGTGCGAATCACATGGTCATAATATGAAGCCTGGAACAGTTTATCAATGGGTTTCTGCTGTTTGCAGGCTCTTGTTGTCAGGGATTTGTAAGCACAGATGATGTCGTTCAAGGTGGGACGCTTGTCTGGCGGGTTGGATGAGGTATCAAGCTCCAAGATGGCGTGAATGTGATTCGGCATGATAACATGGTGGGTTATTTTAAGAAAGGGATATCTTGTTTCAAGCAGAAAGAGCTGCTCCTCGGCAATGCAGCCATATGCGGACAATATGAGGTCAGTGTTGGTATATTCGCCAAACAGGCAGCGGTGCTCATGAGTGCATATTGTGATGAAGTATGCGCCGGGTGTGCTGTAATTGTATTCCTTGAGACGGGGATGTTTTCTTTGCGGGAGGTTTGGCATAAAACGATCCTCTTTTTTTGGCGGGAGTAAGCCCCTGCCTTACATGGTGAAGGTATGCTTGTGCTGGACAATAGTGTATTTTCGGCGGGAGCAAGCCCCCGCCCTACATGGTGTAGTTATGCTTGTGCTTGACAATAGTGCATTTTTCGGCGGGAGCAAGCCCCCGCCCTACGTGGTGTAGTTATGCTTGTGCTTGACAATAGTGCATTTTTCGGCGGGAGCAAGCCCCCGCCCTACGTGGTGTAGTTATGCTTGTGCTGGACAATAGCGCATTTTTCGGCGGGAGCAAGCCCCCGCCCTACGGGTTGTGTATTGATTGCGTTTATACCCGCATATAGAGGTACTTGCCGGTGATGTAGCGGATGCTGTTGGGGATGGCGCGGCAGGTGAGGGCGATGGTGTTGGCCCAGAACACGCCGAAGGCGCCCCAATTGAGCTTATAGCAGAACAGGTAGGTGAGTGGCAGACGCACGAGCCATACGGCGATCAGCGTGGAGACCATGACGAAGCGGACATCGCCGCCGACACGGAGCTGCGGGTCCAGCGAGTTCAGCGTAATGGCGGGAATGCACATGAAGAATACGGCGCTCAATGCGGAGGCGGCTCTTGCCTGTACGCCGGGGTCTGACGAATAGATCGGGGTGAGGCGGGTGCCGAAGATCCAGATAAGACCGGCGACGGCGCAGGAGCAGGTCATGCCGACGGCGAATATCCGGATGCCCAGCTTGCGGGCGCCCTTGTAGTTCTTTGCGCCGATCCGGTTGCCCACCAGCGTCATGGCAACGGGGGTGCTGATAGACTGGACGATGGCGGCGAAGTTATACAGGGTATTGGCAACGGTGAATACGGCGGCTTCGAAGGTGCCCAGGCCGATGACCATGGAGTTTGCCACGGTATAGCCCACCTGGACGAAGAAGGATTCGATGGTGGTGGGAACGCCCAGACGCAGGATGCGCTTGAAAGCTTCGATATCCGGGGTGAACAGGTCCTTCAGCGTCATGGAATAGGTGCGGCGGATGATCAGCATGAAAAAGGCGAAGATGCAGCCCAGCACCCGGCAGGCGACATAGGCAAGTCCCGCACCGAGAGCGCCCATTTTGAGCTTGATAATGAACAGATAGCCGAAAATGACCAGCAGGATATTCGTCAGGGCGGAGATGTACATGGCGTCCCGGCTGTTGCCTCCGGCACGGATGGCGGAGGTGACGACGTTATGGAACACGAGGAACGGGAACGTCAGGATCAGGATGCGGAAGAATACGATGCCCTCCTCCAGTACCTCGCCCTGGGTGCCCGGCATGAACAGGCGCATGATGCCGCCGGCAAATATGAAGCCGATCAGCGTGACGATCAGCGCATAGACGGCGGAGAGGAAAAGCGTCTGTCCCAGCTCGTGGGAGGCTTCCCGGCGCTCACCTGCACCCAACAGACGGGAGCACAGGATCGCCGCACCGGTAATGAACATGCTGGCGGCGGAATTGAGCATATTGACGATCTGGTTGCCCTGGGCAATGGTGGTGAGGGAGGAGGCGCTGATGGTGCCGGAAATTGCGGAGAATATGAGGGCAAGGCCGGATATGCTTACATTTTCAAGCATTACGGGCAGCACAAAGCGGACTGTGCTGTGTCTGTCTTCGCTCATTGTTTCGCCTTCTTTTTTGATTGCAGATTGTATTATTCGTATTATAACACAGATACGGGGCAGTCTAAACCCCGTATCTGTTAAAGTTGTACCAAACAATATTTCTGTTGATATTTTACTCGGCTTCGGTGACGATCTTGAAGTATTCCCGTGAGGTGATGCGGTAGACGATGCCGTAGAACAGGCAGAAGCACAGGAACACGAGGATATTGATGAGGATGCTGAGTCCCATGTTGGTCAGCCCGAACATCTTGAGCATCTGCCAGACGATGGGGAAGGCGAATGTGAGATGCAGGCCTGCAGTCAGCAGCGGCGAGACGAATACCGTGAGCATCTGGGAATTGATGTTTCTTTTGATGTTCTTTGAGGTGAGGCCGATCTTGCGCATGATGGCGTAGCGGTCGCAGTCCTCATAGCCTTCGGAGATCTGCTTGTAGTAGATGATGATGATCGTGGCCGAAAGGAACAGCAGCGACAGCAGGATACCGAGGAAGAACATGCCGCCGTATACGCCGATGAAGTCCTGCCACTCACTGTAGGAGTTGAAGGTCGAATAGCTGACAGCCTGAGAAAGGCAGGGGAATGTGTGCGTGATCCGGCAGGCGGTTTCCGTGTCCGCCTCGGAGCCGTCCCAGCCGTAGAAGCGGTTGTAATAGATAAATCCCTGCGAAGTGTCATCCGTAAAGAAGCCGTCCTGCGAGGCTTCCGTCAGCGGACGGAGGCATTCGTAATCCCGGATGACCATGATGATATGGGGATTGGTGATGCCTGCGGTACGGGCGATGTTGACCGTGTTCGGAAGGGTGTTTGTCACGGTAAAGCGGACATCGCCGGAGAATGTGATCTCGGAAGGCGTGCTCCGCAGGTTTTCCGCAAAGACGGAGGTCTCGTTTTCGGCGAGGTCGAGGGCTTCTCCGGTGAGCTTTTCGTATTCCGGTGCACTGAGAATGGTATAGAAGATATCGCTGTGCAGATCGTGCGTGGTGACATAGGCGAAGGAAACGGTGTTTTCATGCAGGATGCCATTTTCGTCATATTCCTTATTCAGCTCGCTGGCGAGCTCATCCGAAATGACATCATCCGGACTGTTCAGGGAGATGTCCAATTGGAAGTCGGTGGGATTCTGGCGGGTGAAGGTGTCCTCCAGTCCGACGTACAGGGAGGCGGTGGAGGTGAGCATTACCAGCACCATGGTCGAGAGGATGCAGACGGAGGCCAGACCTGCGCCGTTCCGCTTCATGCGGAAGCGCATGGCGGCGACGGAGAAGAAGTGGTTGGCGGAGTAATAGTAGCTCTTTTTTGACTGCAGGAAGCCGCAGAGCGCCGTGGAGCCGGAGATGAACAGCATGTACGTGGCGGCGATGACCATCAGCACGGCGACGAAGAACAATGCAACGGCCAGTATCGGGTTCTTGATGAGTATGGCGATGGCGTAGGCGCCGATCAGCAGCAGAAGACCCAGAACTGCCAGCGCATAGTTAGTCTTCGGAAGCGCCTTTTCGCCGGTCTCGTTCTTTTTCATCAGGCGGATGGGGTCGCTCAAAAGCACCGGGACGACGGCTTTTGCCGTCAGAAGAAGGAATATCCCCGTGAACAGGAATACTGTCAGAATCACGGCGGCGGGCTCTGTCGAGAGGGCAAAGTCCACATTGCCCCGCAGCAGCCGGACGAATATCAGCTCAAACAGCTTGGAGAAGGCGGCGCCCAGCAGTGTGCCGAGAACGATCGACACGAGGGCGATGCCCACGTTTTCGCACAGCACGATGCGGCTGATGCCTTTTCTGTCCATGCCCAGCACGCTGTATACCGCAAACTCCTTGTACCGTCTGCGGCTGAGCAGGGAATTGGTATAGAACAGGAAGATCACGGCGAATACGGCGATGACCCACACGCCCAGCGACAGGATATAGCAGGCGGTGGCATGGGCGGCCATCAGCTGAGGGGACTGTGAGAGGGATATGATGATGAAGAACATCATCACGGTGCCGATGCAGCTGATGAGGTAGGGAAGGTACAGCTTTCTGTTCTTGACGACGCCGTGGAAGGCGAGCTTGGGATACAGAATGGGCTTCATCGGCTGTCACCGCCCTGCCGCAGCATGATCAGGGAATCACTGATCTTCTGATAGAACATGTCGGTGGTGTCGTCGCCCCGGTAGAGCTGATGGTACACCTCGCCGTCCTTGATGAACAGCACTCTGGATGCACAGGAAGCGGCACGGATGGAGTGCGTGACCATCAGAATGGTCTGGCCGGCGGTGTTGATCTGCCCGAAAAGCTTCAGCAGCTCGTCCGAGGCACGGGAGTCCAGCGCACCGGTGGGCTCATCCGCCAGCAGCAGACGGGGGCGTGTGATGATGGCTCTGGCGACGGCGGCGCGCTGCTTCTGTCCGCCGGAGACCTCGTAGGGGAATTTCCGCAGCAGGCCGTTGAGCCCCAGTGTTCCCGCAATGGGAAGAAGGCGTGACTGCATCTCGTGATAGGGAAGCCCCTGCAGCACCAGCGGCAGGAAGATGTTGTCCTGCAGATTGAAGGTGTCCAGCAGGTTATAGTCCTGGAACACGAAGCCCAGATTGTCCCTGCGGAAGGCGGCGGCATCGGATTCTTTTACCTTGGCCAGCTCGCAGCCGTCCAGCAGCACCGAGCCTGCGGTGGGGCGGTCCAGCGAGGCGATGATGTTGAGCAGCGTGGTCTTGCCGGAGCCGGATTCGCCCATGATGGCGACGAACTCGCCGGATTCCACGCAGAAGCTGATGTTCCGCAGCGCTTCCACCTTGACGGCGCCGCTGCGGGAGGTGTAGACCTTTTTGAGATTGTTGACTTCCAGTATCGACATTTGAAGAAAAACCTCCTGTAGGAATTTACAGGAACAGTATACAACAAAACCGACGGCTTCCGCCATCGATTCTGCTTACATCGTCTTACATTATTGTAAGACGGTGAGTTTGACGGTGGTACCCATGCCGATCCGGGACTCGGCAGTGATTTCGATATTCAGACGGTGGCAGATCTTGCGGCACAGATACAGGCCGATGCCGCTGGCGGAGGGGTCTGTCCTGCCGTTGAAGCCGGTGTAGCCCTTCTCGAAGATCCGGGGCAGGTCGGAAGCGGCGATGCCGATGCCGGTATCGGCAATACAGAGGGTGTTGCCCTCCGTATAGATGCGGATGCCGCCTTCCTTTGTATATTTCAGGGCATTGGAGAGCAGCTGGTCGATGACAAAGCTGAGCCACTTCTTATCGGTGACGAGGGCGGCTTCCGTTGGGGTATAGTCCAGCGTCAGGCGGCGCAGGATGAACTCCGGGGCGGTCTTGCGGATGCAGGAGCGCAGGATGTCGTCCAGCGGGTACTCCTTAAACACGAAGTCGGTGGATTCGGATTCCAGCCGCATATACGCCATGGCCATGTCCACGTACTGCTCGGTACGGCTGAGCTCGGAGGAGAGCTGACGGGAAAGCGGTGTGTCCTCGTCCTTCAGCATCAGCTTCATGGAGGCGATGGGGGTCTTGATCTGGTGCGCCCATACGGTATAGTAGTCCTTCATGTCGTTGTAGGCGGCCTCGTCCGAGGTGTGCAGGGCGGTCAGGTCGTCGTTGAGGCGGCGGACAAGCTGACGGGCTTCGTTCAGCAGCAGGTCATCGGACACGGGCACGGAGCCGCTGTGCCGGATTTCATCATACAGGCGGCGGATGCGGACATAGTCGATGATACCGGCGCAGACCAACAGCAGAAGGCACAGCAGCATCGGGTACAGCACGGCTTCCGGCGGCAGGCCGTACAGCGAATACGTGACGGTGCAGAGGATGAGAAACAGGAAAAACAGGCACAGAACGCCCCATCGGGAGCGGAGATATTTCAGAAACATGGTTTACTCCAAACAGTAGCCGAAGCCGATTTTCGTCTTGATGAAGTCGTGCAGGCCGAAGCCGTCCAGCTTTTTGCGCAGCCGGTTCACGTTGACGGTGAGGGTGTTGTCGTCGATGAAGCTGTCGGTTTCCCACAGTTTTTCCATCAGACGCTCCCGGCTGACGGGCTTGCCCTTGGCCTCGAACAGACAGGTGAGGATGCGGTATTCGTTTTTTGTGAGCTCGGTCCGCTTGCCGTCAAACTCGATGACGGTGTCCGTGGTGCTGAGGAATACGCCCTTGTAGGAGAGATTGCTCGGGGCGGCAGTGTAGTCATAGCTGCGGCGCAGGAGTGCCTGGATCTTCGCCATCAGCACGTCCGGGTCGAAGGGCTTGGCGATAAAGTCGTCGGCGCCCATATTCATCGCCATGACGATGTTCATGCTGTCCGAGGCGGAGGAGATGATGATGATCGGGACGCCGGAACGCTTGCGCAGCTCGCTGCACCAGTGATAGCCGTTGAAGAAGGGGAGCTTGATATCCAGCAGGATCAGATGCGGATCGAAGACCTCGGCCTCCTCCGTGACGCTGCGGAAATCGGAACACGCTCTCGTGTCAAAGCCCCATGCCTGTGACAGGCGGATCAGAGACGAGGCGATGCCGGGATCGTCCTCGATGATGAAAAGTCGGTACATAATATATACACCCCGATTGAGAATTAGCAATGTGCAATGTGCAATTAGCAATGTGCGAAGGTGGCGGTGAGTGAGGAGTGTGGAGTTGCTGCCGAGTGCGTATACAAATCGCTATCAATTGGCGGTGAAGCCGCCCAACTGCGCACTGCACACTATATAAAAATACGGAGCTGCCGCAAGGACAGCCCCGATTTCTTGAGCATATGGTTTCAGAATCAGACACGCTCAACTTTGCCGCTACGCAGGCAGCGAGTGCATACGAACATACGGGTAGGAGTGCCATTAACCATAACGCGAACACGCTGGGTGTTAGGAGCCCAGGTGCGACGGACTCTGTGATTGGAATGGCTGACGCTGTTGCCGGATACTACACCCTTATGGCATACCTCACAAAACTTGCCCATTGCTATAACCCCCTATTTATTTATACTCATATTGTTTTACAGTGGGTTACAGGCGCAAAAAGAATGGCATCAGCAACACCACTAAACCTTATTATACCAAAAACGGGTCCTGGTATAACAGCACATTACTGTTAATTTTAGATGTATTTGATTTGAAAGAGAACCGCAGAGAGAGCTGCGATCCTCTTCCAATAATCCTATTTCAATATCGGAATTCGGATTATTCGTCGTCCTCGTCCTCGAACTTGGCGTTCTCGATGATCTTCTTGGCATCCAGCTCGGGAACCTGCTCGTAGCGCTCAAAGCGCATGGTGAAGGAGCCGCGGGCCTGAGTCATGGAGCGCAGGTCGGTAGCATACTTGAACATCTCGGCCTGGGGAACCTCGGCGGTGACGCACTGGAGGCCGTCCACCTGCTCCATGCCCATGATGCGGCCGCGGCGCTTGTTCATGTCGCCGATGATGTCGCCCATGTACTCGTCGGGAATCAGGACCTCAACGTGATAGATCGGCTCAAGAAGGATGGGGCTGGCGCCGGTCAGCTGCTTGAAAGCGAGGCGGGCAGCGGTCTTGAATGCCATTTCGGAAGAGTCAACGGGGTGATAGCCGCCGTCGTACAGCTGAGCGGTCAGACCGACAACAGGGAAGCCTGCCAGCACGCCGTGAACGATGTTCTCGCGCAGACCCTTTTCAACAGCGGGGATGAAGTTGCGGGGCACGGTGCCGCCGACAACTGCGTCCTCAAAGTGGAACTCGACATCGTTGGGATCGTCGTTGGGACGGAACTTGATCTTGACATCGCCGAACTGGCCGTGACCGCCGGACTGCTTCTTGTGACGGCCTTCGACGTCGATGGGCTTGCGGATGGACTCACGGTAGGGGATCTTGGGCAGCTGCAGCTCGCAGTCGGCACCGAACTTGGCAAGAAGCTTCTTTGCGGTGACGTCGAGGTGCATTTCGCCGAGGCCTTCCAGAACGGTTTCGGTGGTTTCTACGTTCTTGGTCAGGCGCAGGGTGGGATCCTCTTCCATCAGTCTGTTCAGACCGGAGAAGATCTTATCTTCATCACCGGACTTCTTTGCATAGACAGCCATGCTGATGCAGGGAGCCGGGAACTCGATGGCGGGGAAGGCGATGGGCTTGCCGGCTTCGCACAGGGTGTCGCCGGTAGCGGAGGCCTGCAGCTTGGTCAGGGCGCAGATATCGCCGGCAACGACCTTGGGAGCTGCGGTGGCCTTCTTGCCCTTCATGAAGTTGATGGCAGCAGCCTTCTCGGGACGATCCAGACGGCTGTTGTACAGAGCGGTTTCGGAGGTCAGCACACCGGACATGACCTTGACGAGGGACTGCTTGCCGACGAAGTTATCGGCGATGGTCTTGAAGATGATGCCGGAGAAGGGCTGATCCTCAGCGCAGACGCGGGTCTCTTCGGCGTCGGTCTTGGTGTTCTTGCCGGCCTTTTCGGCGCCTGCGGGAGAGGGCATCAGGTCGATGATGTTGTCCAGCAGCTTGATGAGGCCGATGCGGCTCAGAGCGGAGCAGCATACAACGGGGATAACGTCGCCGCTGCGGGTGCCCTTGCGGATACCGGCGATGGTGTCCTCATCGGACAGCTCCATGTTCTCAAAGAACTTCTCCATCAGCTCTTCGTCTGCGCCTGCGGCAGCTTCCATGATGGCGGCACGGGCATCCTCAACCTCGGATACCATGGAATCGGGGATGGCGACTTCCTTGCGGTTCTTGCCTTCGCCGATGAATGCCTTGTTTTCCAGCACGCAGACAACGCCGACGAACTGGCCCTTGTCGATGATGGGCAGCTCGATGGGGGCGATGGCGGAGCCGTACTTGTCCTTCAGGCTGTTCAGTGCCTTTTCAAAGTTGGCGTTGTCGCGATCCATCTGGTTGATAACGAACATGCGGGCGGTGTTGGTCTTCTGGGCCAGAGCATAAGCCTTCTCGGCGCCTACGGACAGACCGGAAACGGCGCTGACGCAGATGATGGTGCCGTCGGCGACCTCCATGGGGCCGGCCATTTCACCGGCGAAATCGAAGAAGCCGGGGACGTCGATAAAGTTGATCTTGGTTTCTTTATGCTCAACGGGAGCAACGGCGGCGCTGATGGAAATTGTGCGCTTGATCTCTTCGGGATCAAAGTCGGTGGTGGCGGTACCGTCTTCCACACGACCCTGACGATCGATGGAACCGGTCACGTACAGCAGCGATTCGACAAGCGTGGTCTTGCCGTCGGAGCCGTGACCGGTAACTGCAATGTTGCGGATGTTCTCGGTGGTGTAGTTTTTCATGGGGTGACCTCCTGTTGTTATATTCAGTGAGAAATATACAAATCCGCGTGAGAAATAACGCAGATACGTCTATTTTGCGCTTTACTCATTTTATCATACTTTAAGAAAAAAGAAAAGGGTTTCCGCATGATTTTACATATTGATAGCAAAAATCAACAAATGAATCAGGTATGAGGAGACAACACCTCCGGGAGCAAAAATCTCGAAATGGGAATAAAAATCAGATGACCGAGGAGAAAACCTTTGAACGGGAAATGGCGTCCCTTCGCAGGATCACGGATAACTACCCCAAAACGATAATCGCCCTCGATAAATATACCGAGGGCAGTTATAACGGGATCGAAGTGGTCAATGCTGCGGACCGGCTGCTGAATGCGTGACATTTACTGTTCCATGGCGTCGACGATGGCCTGCGAGGCGAGCAGTATGGCATCGACGTCGTTGAGGAGCACGTCGCCGAAGGTTTCTTCGTTGTCGAGGAACGACAGCAGCACGGCTTCCTCGGGATAGACATCGTCATAGCGGGAATAGAGGACATAGCCGGTATCGCCGAAAATGAAGTAGTTGAAGAGCCAGTCGTTCTCTTCCAAATGCAGATACAGGAAGGCGCCGACGTCGCCGTTGCCCAGATCGATGGAGCCGGTATAACTGCTCTTTTCGCCGATGGCGGCGGTGAGCTCCTCCTGAGCGATATTCAAAGATGAGGCCATGACGTCCATGCACATGGCGACGGAGAAAAAAGCCCGGGTCTCGCTGCTTTCGAGGAAGGCTTGCGGCGGCAGCTCCAGCCGGTTGAGGAATACGGACTCGAAAAAGATGTTTTCCTCCTCGGCGGATGCGGACATGCAGGGGAGCATACAGACGAGTGCGGTCAGCAGACAGGCGAGCAGTTTTTTCACGGGATACCTCCGAAGATATATATTTTGAAAAAATCGTCCCTGTTGCAGGACGAAAAGAAGCTGTAAGTGATGTCTGTAAGCCGAGTTCTGTATTAAACGGCCATCTATCCACGCCTGAAGTTGCCAGCAGGCTCCAGCGATTACGAAGGGGCAGCGGGCCGCCGCAATTCCCTTATATCAATCTTGCATCGGGTGGGGTTTACAGGGCGGACAAGTCGCCAAGCCGCCGGTGAGCTCTTACCTCGCCTTTCCATCCTTACACTCCTCCCGAACGGGGGGAGTGCGGTTTATTTCTGTTGCACTTTCCCTGGAGTCGCCTCCGCCGGGAGTTACCCGGCACCCTGCCCTGTGATGCTCGGACTTTCCTCAGACATTGCTGTCTGCGACCGTCTGGCATCCTTACAGCCTCGATGATTATACCACAAACCGCAAAAAGAAAACAGCATCCGAATGTAAAATTGCTTTAACAGGCAATGGATAGATTTTAACGAGTCTACATATTATAATACCAGTTTGGAAAAAGGAGGCGTGGCCATGCTGCTTGTCTATCTTATACTGTGGTTCATATTCAACGAACATATCACTTTGGAGCTGCTGATCATCGGCATACTGATGTGCGCCGCAGCGGATATATTTTCCCTGAAAATCATCTGCCGCAGGCATCCGAAGCTGAAAACGCTGCCGAAGCTGGTTTGGGAAGGCATCAAATATTGCGGCTTTCTGCTGAAGGAGATATTCATTGCAAACTTCTCGGTGATCAAGCTGATCGTATCGCCCTCGCAGGAGGTCGAGCCGGAGCTGCATACCTTCAGTACGGCGCTTCAGACCAATGCGGCCAAGGTGGCGCTGGCAAATTCCATCACCGTGACGCCGGGCACGATCACCTGCACGCTGACGGGCAATATCCTGATGGTGCATGCGCTGGACTCCGGCTTTGCGGAGGGGATCGGGAATTCCGAATTTGAAAAGCGTCTTTTGAAAATGGAGGAAATCAGCCGTGGCAATGATACCGGAAAACACGCTTGATCTGTTTCTGAACATCGTACTGGCGGTGCAGGGCGTGCTGCTGATGCTGTGCCTGATCCGCAGCATCATAGGGCCCCGGATCACCGACCGTATCGTGGCGGTCAACATGGTGGGCACCAACGCCATTGCCGCCATTGCCGTGCTGGCGGTGAAGCTGAGGGAAAGCTATGTGGCGGATATCTGTCTGATCTACGCCATGGTGAGCTTCCTGGCGGTGATCCTGCTGACGAAGGTGTACATGGGTGCCTATCTGGAGCGGCAGGCGAAAAAGAAGAGCGAATCGGAAAAAGAGGCGTAAAAGAGAAATGACATATCTTCAGTTTATCATCGGCGCACTGCTCATCGTGATGGGGCTGATCGTGTTCGGCCTGTCGGTGTTCGGCGTGTTCCGGTTCAAGTATGTGTTGAACCGGATGCATGCGGCGGCCATGGGCGATACGCTGGGCATCCTGCTGACCGTGGCGGGACTGGCGGTGCTGAGCGGCTTTACGGCAGTGACATGGAAGCTGGTGCTGGTCGTCATCATGCTGTGGCTGACGAGCCCGGTGGCGAGCCATCTGATCGGCAGGCTGGAGACCCATACCAATAAGGACATCTCTTCCATGGCAAAGGAAGTAGTACATGAAATGAAGCATGAAAATGGCAGGGAGGCGGAGAAGTAATGGATATCGTCAGCATCATTCTGCTGGTGTTCATACTGGTATGCGCCGTGGCGGTGTGCATCACCCGAAGCCTCATCAAGTCGATCATCATATTCATGTCGCAGAGCGTGGTCATGTCGATCATCTGGCTGCTGCTGGAATCGCCGGATCTGGCGATCACCGAGGCGGCGGTCGGCGCAGGCGTGACCAGTCTTTTGTTCTTTGTGACACTGAAAAAAATACGTGCAATAGGCGAAGAGGACGAAAATGGCGAAGCGGATAAGTAATTATGAGTCGAGCCGCTGGGCAAGGTTCCTCAACTGGCTCGAAAACGGCGGCAGTGCGCTGGATACGCACATGACCGAAAACATCACCGCCGAAGCAAACCCCAACCACCGCAGCGAGGCGGATCACGAGCGCATCGAGCAGCTGATGGACGAAAAGCACCTCGAAAACGAGCGGCTCTATCATGAGAAGGTTCACAATTGGAACGAGAACAAGGGCTCCCGGGCGGTCAATGTGCTGTACAAGCTGATGAGCGTGGCGGTTTGCTGCATCATCATCTATGTGCTGCTGCTGTCTGTGGCGCAGCTGCCGGTGTTCGGAGATCCGGATTCCCCGGTCAACAATGTGGTCTCTCAGCGGTATATCGAGGACGGACTGGAAGAGACCGGCGCCGTCAACATCGTGGCGGGCATGATACTGGACTACCGTGCCTTTGATACGCTGGGGGAGAGCCATGTGCTGTTCGTGGCGGCATGCTCGGTGCTGATGCTGCTGAAGCTGAAGCTGGACAAAAACGGCAGACCCACCAAGGATCTTTCCGAGGCGGAGGAGATCAATGACCGCAGGTACGAGCCGCACAACGACGTGATCCTGCAGCAGATCTCCAACATCATCGTGCCCTGCATCCTGCTGTTCGGCATCTATGTGGTGCTGAACGGACATCTGTCGGCGGGCGGCGGCTTCTCCGGCGGCGCCATCATGGGCGCAGGCCTGATCCTGTATGTCAATGCCCACGGCCTGACGAGGGCTTCGACACAGAAGCTGTTCTCCTACAACGTGTTCCGGATCGTGACGTTCCTGGCGCTGGCGTTCTATTCGCTGTCGAAGAGCTATTCGTTCTTCTGCGGCGCAAACGGCTTGGAGACCATCATTCCCGAGGGTACGCCGGGCAACATCCTTTCCGCCGGACTGATCCTGCCGCTGAACATTGCGGTGGGCATCGTCGTGGCATGGACGATGTACAGCTTCTATGTGCTGTTCAGAAAGGGGGATTTCTGAGATGCAGAAGATCATTGCGCTGTTTGCGGATCACCCCTATGAGGCGGCGGCGATCATACTGTTCGGCATCGGCTTCACCTCGCTGATGCTTCAGAAAAACATCATCAAAAAGATCATCGGCTTCGGCATGATGGACAGTGCCATATACCTGTTTCTGGCAGCCAAAGGCTATGTCACCGGCAGGAAGGCGCCCATCGTCGTGGACGGCGTGACCGAGATGGCGGCATATATCAACCCCATTCCCAGCGGACTGGTGCTGACGGGCATCGTGGTCTCGGTCAGCGTCACGTCGCTGATGCTGGCGCTGACGGTGCGTCTGTACAAGCGGTATCACACGCTGGACATTGACGAGATCGTCCGCCTTTCACGGAAGGAGGGGCGTTGAGTTGGAATACTTCTGGCAGAATATTCCCTTCTTCTGCATACTGCTGTGCATCGCCTCGGCATCGTTTACATCGATACTGCCAAGGAAAGCGGCGCACGGGGTACTGATATTCGTGGTGGGCAGCGTCGTGGTCATGAGCGGCATGATGATCTGTTTCATGCAGGGCTACGGCGGCAGCTACACCTACATGATGGGTCATTTCCCCGCCCCGTGGGGAAACGAGATCCGGGCAGGTCTGCTGGAAGCGGTCACGGCGACTGTTTTCGGTGTGATCATGCTGCTGTCGTTCCTCGGCGGACTTCCGGGACTTGAAGAGCATGTGGACGGCGACAGGCACAACCTGTACTGCGTCATGCTGGAGCTGCTGATGGCGGCACTGCTGGTTCAGGTCTACACCAACGACATGTTCACGGCCTACGTGTTTATCGAGATCATGACGCTGGCGGCATGTGCGCTGATCATTTCCCGGGGCAAGGGCCGCACACTGGTCGCCGGTATGCGGTATATGATCATGAATCTTATGGGCAGCGGCTTGTTCCTGCTGGGTCTGGTCTATATGTACGGTATCACCGGACATCTGCTGATGGAGGACATGCACGAGGCCATCGTGGCGCTGGCCGAAAGCGGAGAGTATGCGATGCCGCTGACCGTCGCCATCGTGCTGATGTGCATGGGCCTTGCGATCAAGAGCGCCCTGTTCCCGTTCCATACGTGGCTGGCGGATGCCTACGGATACTCCACGCCCTCGGCGGCGGCGGTGCTGTCCAGTCTGGTTTCCAAGGGCTATATCTTCCTGCTGATCAAGCTGTTCTATCGGGTCATCGGCACCGAGGTGGTGGCGCAGAGCCGCATCAATGTGCTGCTGTTCGCCTTCGGACTGGTCGCCATCATCATCGGTTCGGTGCTGGCCATCCTGCAGAAGGACATCCGGCGGATGATCGCCTATTCGTCCGTGGCGCAGATCGGCTATATCTACATGGGCATCGGCATGGGTACCGAGGCGGGCATGGTGGCGGCCATCATGCACATCTTCGTCCACGGTGCCGCCAAGTCCATGCTGTTCATTTCGGCCAGCGGCCTTTCGGACGTTTCCGGCAACGGCAGAGAGTTCAAGGCGCTGCGGGGCAGTGGTTACCGCAGCCCGGTCTGCGGCTTTGCATTTGCCGTGGGTGCTTTCTCCATGGTGGGCATGCCGTTCCTGGGCGGCTTCGTCTC
>JAZLHZ010000068.1:0-6945 GCA_045617085.1 Clostridia bacterium | reverse complement strand
GCCAGAACCACGAGATCCGCATCGATCTTCACCTGCTCGCCGGCGATCAGATCCACGCCGTTCACAAGGAGCTTGCCGTCGTGCTCGCAGACCTTGCCGACAGTGCCCTTGATGTAGTCCACACCGTACTGCTCAACGGCTCTGCGGTAGAACTCATCGAACATCTTGCCGGGGGTACGCACATCAATATAGAACACATGCACATCGGTATCCGGATACTTTTCACGGATCAGCATGGCGTGCTTTGCGGTATACATGCAACAGATCTTGGAGCAATAGGTCTTGCCCCGGGCATCCGTCTTGTCGCAGCGGCTGCCGACGCACTGCACGAATACGATGGTCTTGGGATGGGTGCCGTCGGAAGGACGAAGCAGCGTGCCCTTGGTGGGGCCTGCGGCGTTCATCAGACGCTCCAGCTCCAGGCTGGTGATAACGTCCTTGTTCCTGCTGTAGCCGAACTCGTCCAGCTTGGAGATATCCATCGGCTTGTAGCCGGTAGCGGCGACGATGGCGCCGTACTGACGCTCGATGATCTCATCCTGCTGCTCGAAGTTGATGGCTCCGGCGGAGCAGTTCTTCTGGCAGATGCCGCACTTGCCGGTCTTGAAATGCAGGCAGTTGGTGGCATCGATGGTGGCAACATTGGGAATCGCCTGGGCGAAGGGAATATACACTGCGCCGCGGGTGTTGAGACCCATGTTGAACTCGTTCAGTCCCTTTCTGGAGGGGCACTTCTCGGTACATACGCCGCAGCCGGTGCACTTGGTCGTGTCGACGAAGCGGGCCTTCTTGCGGATGGTGGCAGTAAAGTTGCCGACGAAGCCCTTGATGCTCTCGACCTCGGAATAGGTCAGCAGCTCGATCTTCTCGCTCTGGGCAGCCTCGACCATTTTGGGGGTCAGGATGCAGGCTGCACAGTCCAGGGTCGGGAAGGTCTTGTCCAGCTGAGCCATTCTGCCGCCGATGGTGGGCTTCTTCTCGACGATGTCCACTTCAAAGCCGGCCTCTGCGATATCCAGAGCGGTCTGGATACCGGCAATGCCGCCGCCGATGACCAGTGCACGCTTTACCACGGGGGTAGTGCCTGCGGTCAGGGGGGCATTCAGATGTACCTTTGCAATGGCAGCCTTGCCCAGCGTGATGGCCTTTGCGGTTGCCTCGGCAATATCCTTATGGATCCATGAGCACTGCTCACGGATGTTGGCGATCTCCACCATATAAGGGTTGAGTCCCGCAGCGGCAGCCGTCTTGCGGAAGGTTGCCTCGTGCATACGGGGAGAACAGGAGCAGATGACGACACCGGTAAGCTTGTACTCGGCGATCGCTTCTCTGATTCGGGCCTGGCCGCCCTCGGAGCACATGTACTGATAATCGGTTGCATAGACAACGCCTGCCTCATGGCTCAGCGTTTCCGCCACCTGCTTGACATCTACGGTGGCGGCGATGTTGCTTCCGCACCAGCACACAAATACGCCAATTCTCTGCATTGTGATTTCTCCTATGCTTGTTTGTATGTTACTTGCTGTACTTCCTCATCACGCTGACGAGCGCCTGCTGGGGCATGTCGTCATCGATGAGTGCGGGGATTGCATCGCTCTTCATGTAGTTCTTGCCCTGCTGTCTGATCACCATCAGCCGCACCGCCTCAACCAGCTTGGCGGGCTCCACATGTCTGGGGCAGCGCTCCAAACATGCCATGCAGCTCAGGCATCTGTACAGGGACTTGGATTCCATCAGCTCTTCGAGTCTGCCCTTTTCGACCATGGCGACAAACTCATGAGGATGGTATTCCATCTCGCCGTATGCAGGACAGCTTGCCGAACACTTGCCGCACTTCATGCACTTGCGGGGATTGACGCCGCTGATCCTCAGTACGGTTTCTCGCAGCTCCTTCTGCTGATCCATTTGTATCGCTCCTCTATTGTAGATTACTTGTTTCAGCCCTCGATGCCCAGTGCCTCGCACAGAAGCTGTGTGAAGTACTTTACGGGGATCTTGTCGCCGATATTGTTGACGTTGAGGTTATACATGCACAGGGGGCATGCGGTGATCATTTCCTGTGCACCTGCGCCGATGGCGGACTCAGTGATCTCATGAACGAGATTCTGGGAATGCGCCTTGTTGTCCAGTGCCACATAGCCGCCGCAGCACTCGTTGCGGAAGGGATAGACCACGGCGGTAGCGCCGATAGCCTTGATGAAGTTCTCAATGATCACGGGATTCTCGGGATCGTCAAAGCCCATCTCGCTGCCGGGACGCAGCAGCAGGCATCCGTAGTAGGGAGCGATCATTCTGCCCTTCAGCGGATTGACAACGGCTTTCTTCAGATTGTCAAAGCCGATCTCGTCTCTGAGCACCTCAAGGTAATGAACCACCTTGGTCTCGCCGGTGTAGGGAACTTCGGGCTTGAGGTAGTTGTTGACCTTAGTGCGGAAGTTTTCGTCCTTCTTGATGTCCTCGTTGGTACGCTTCAGCACGTTATGGCAGGCGGAGCACAGCGTGACCAGCACGCCGCCGTTGTCTCTTGCCGCCATCAGCGCACGCACTGCGGAAAGCCTCGTGGCGATCTCGTCGTTTACCATGGGATAAACGCCACCGCAGCACTGCCACTCGCTCAGCTCTTCCAGCTCGATGCCCAGCGCAGCCATTGCCTTGCGGGCACAGATATCCAGTTCCTGAGCCTTGTTCTTCAGCGTACATCCGGGGTAGTAGCTGTATTTCATATATATCCCCTTTTCCGATTATAGTTATCAGTCGACTGCGCTCTGATCCTGAACGACTCTCAGAGCTTCGGCGCTCTGTCTCAGCTTCTCCTGCTCCTCTTCGGTCAGGCCGGCAATGATCTTGCCCTTTACGCCGTCGGGACCCAGTACGCAGGGAACGGAAAGGCATACGCCGTCAATGCCGTACTCGCCGTGCATCAGCGTGGAAACTGCGGCAACGGTGTTGTCGGCAGAGCTGATGGACTCGATGATGTGGCAGACGCTGGCGGCAATGGCGTAGGTCGTGGAGCCCTTGCCCTTGATGATGGCGCCGCCGCTCTTGTGGACGTATTCGATGATCTCGTCATAGTCCAGATCGATGCTCTTGCCCGCATAGCCGTTCTTTGCAAAGTCGACCAGGTTCATGCCTGCGACGTTTGCCATGGACCACGGCACAAAGGAGGAGTCACCGTGCTCGCCCAACACGTATGCGTGGACGTTCTTCTGGTTGATGCCCAGCTTCTGGCTGAGGGTGGCCTTCAGTCTTGCGGAATCCAGCAGCGTGCCGGAACCGATGATGCGGCTCTCGGGAATACCGGAGACCTTGGTGAAGGCATAGGTCAGCACGTCAACGGGGTTGCTGACGATGATATACAGGGCATGGGGAGCATACTGCACGATTTCCTTTGCGATGCTCTTGATGATGCCCACGTTGGTCTTGGCAAGATCCAGACGGTTCTGACCGGGCTTTCTTGCAACACCGGAAGTGATGACGACGATGTCGGAATCAACGGCATCCTTGTATTCGCCGGAGCTGATCTTGATCGGTACGTTTACGGGAGTGGCCTGGTAGATATCCAGTGCCTCAGCGGCTGCCTTTTCCTGTGCGATATCAATAAAGAGAACTTCGGAAGCAAGGCGCTTGGTAGCAATGGTATAACCGATAGTGGAACCGACGTTGCCTGCACCGATGATGGTGATCTTCCTGGTCATGAAAAAACCTTCTTTCTTATAATGTCAGACTAATAGTATCGGACTTATAGTATCTGATTCTGGGTATTCAGGATACTGGATATATTTTAGCATACCTTCAATACCAAATCAATAGCACACATGCATATTAACCCACAGAATACTGTTGTATTTTATGGCCTTTTAGGTATCAGTTTTGTAAATCATTCATTTTTTTCGTGGTTTCATGCAGTTTTTGCAGATATTTCCTTCATTTTATCGGAATAGATGTCATTCTTAATCGGAATAATCTTACCGAAAATTAGCAAAGGCGATCCTGTTTTTCGCCGCATACAACTCGTCCAGACAGCGGATCTCCTCGCCGGACAGCGTATTTCCCGAGGCAAACACGATAACATCCCTCCACCGCACCGGACAGGACACGATCCGCTGCTGCATCAGCGAGTATTTTTCCAGTATTTCCCGGTTCAGCGGCGATTCCAGCATGTAGGCATTCTTCAGCCTTCCCAATACCGAAAGGCAGCCCGCCACATTGCCCATGCGCAGAGGATTCATGTCATCCTCCCGGATCTTTCCGATAAAGGGCAGTTTGTCCAGTTCGGAAGACAGGCGGTTCATGTCCTTCAGGGCCTCCTCACGGATCTCCAACGAGGCCGAGGGCTGTTTGGCCCGCAGGACCACCGGCTCGAAATCCCACAGCAGTTCATACTTCAGCCCGTTGACCGAGGCAAAATCGGACACATAGCCCGCCCGAACCGCATCGAACCGCACCACGGCAAAGCCGTAGCTGCCGCCGATCAGTTTGGTGAGCGCTGTCTGCGTATCGCATTCTGCGATACGCACATCCGTCTCGCCGGAAAACTCGGTCCTCGTAATGTAGTCGTACACGGTATCCAGCATGTAGGCAGCATGAGGCAGACAGATTCTCAGCCTGCCGCTCTTTTCTCCGGTGCGACGGCTGATGCCCTCCATCTCGCCCAGCTGGCTCAGCATGTTTCGGGCGCACTGAAGAAAGCGGTCGCCTTCCTCGGTGGGCACGGTACCCTTGGGGCTGCGGCGGAATATCGTGATGTTGAGTTCATCCTCCAATTCCTTGATCGCCTTGCTCAGCGTGGGCTGACCGATATACAGGTTTTCGGCTGCCTGCGAAATAGAGCCGGTGCGTTCTACCTCGATGACATATTTCAGATGCTGGGTATTCATGTATTTCCCCTCATTATTCGGTTTTACAGCTTGAAATCGTATTCTTCCTCGATCTCCTGCCACAGTTTCAGAAAAGCCCTGCCCTCTTCATCGGCGGCGATCCGCGTCATTGCCTGCGTCACATCGTCGACGAACTGCTTTCTCAGGCCGTTCATGCCGTATTTCACCAGCGGACACAATGGGCGTGCCCGGTAGTCAAACCGCACCGTGACATTGCCCTCCTTATCGATGCAGGGTGTCAGGGGGAATATCATACAGCCCAGCGGACGGTTCTGCCGCTCACAGGTGCCGTCGCAGGTCAGCATTTTCAGCGTGCTGTCCTTATAGCGTACCTGCGTGACCGAAGCCCAATCCTCGCCGATGATCTCTTCCTCGCCGGGAAACAGGAACACACCGCCCTTGCCCTCATCGTCGCAGTCACAGCATGCAGCGCCGCACTGTCTTCCGCAGTCCCGCTGCAGGGGCGTGCTGTTCTCCAGAAGCTTTCTCGCCTGCTCAAGTATCGATCTGTTCATAATCCTTGTTCTCTTCGGTCGGTTCTTCCGTTTTGTTTTCTTCTGTATCGTCTTCCGGCTTGGGCTCTTCGGGCTCGATGCCTCTTGCCCTGTTCACGTCGTCCAGTGTGATCTCCATCAGCGATTCTCTGGTGATCTCTTCGGCTTCCGCCAGTCTGTTGGCCTGATTGACAAGGATCATCTCAAAGATGTTTCTGACGCCGCGCGCATTGCCGAAGGAGATGGAATTGGTATTCGATTCCGCAATGAACTCGTTGACTGCTTCTTTTGCTTCCTCGGTAAGGGTATAACAGCCCTTCTTGCACTGCATCTCGAAGATGCCCATCATCTCTTCCTGCGTATAGTCGTCAAAGTGCAGATACCGGTTGAAACGGGATTCGAGACCGGGGTTGGAATGGATGAACCGATCCATCAATCCGTCGTATCCCGCCACGATCACGACCAGGTCGTCACGGTTGTCCTCCATCGCCTTCAGGATGGTGTCGATGGCTTCCTGACCGAAGTCGTTCTCGCTGCTCGAATTCAGAGTATACGCCTCATCGATGAACAGCACGCCGCCCATCGCCTTCTTGATGACCTCGCTGGTCTTCGTGGCGGTCTGGCCGACATAGCCTGCCACCAGACCCGACCGGTCGACCTCGACCAGCTGCCCCTTGGACAGGATGCCGAGGCACTTGTAGATACGGGACATCAGGCGTGCGATCATGGTCTTGCCGGTGCCGGGGTTTCCGGAGAACACCATGTGCAGAGACAGATCGACAGTGGGCAGGTCATGCTCCCGGCGCAGCTTGTACACCGTGACCATGTTGATGAGGTTGTTGACTTCCTTCTTGATGCTGCCCAGACCGATATAGCCTTCCAGCTCAGCCTTCAGCTCCTCGATGGTCTCGACCTTTTCCTCTTCCTTCTTTTCTTCTTCCCCGGGAGCAGCGGTCTGCGTTTCGGCTTCGGGCTTTTTGCTCTCGTTTACTTTTTCTTTTTCATCTGTATTTTTTGCGGCCTTCTTGAAAGGAGTTGCGCCCCAGAAATCAGAAGCCACGTCCTTCAGTTCTCTTGCCGCCATATTGCGGATAATCTCGTACTGCTTCAGGATAATCTCATCCTTGCGGTCCATCCTTCACACCCCTCTTTATGGCATCGGTCGCCAGCTTGTCACATCGGTTGTTTTCTTCGTTGTCGGAATGTCCCTTGACCTGTATGTAGGTCACTTTGTGGATATGGTTCAGTTCATCCAGTTTTTCCCAGAGGTCTCTGTTCAAAACCGGTGATTTATCGCCTTTTTTGATCCAGTCGTTTCTCTTCCAGTTCACGAGCCAGAACTTGTTGACGGCGTTGGCAACATAGCTGCTGTCGGTATACAGCCTGACCTCGCAGGGCAGTTTCAGCAGCGACAGCGCCTCGATGACCGCCGTGATCTCCATCCGGTTGTTGGTGGTTTCTTTCTCGAAGCCGGAGATCTCCTTGCGGTTCTCTCCGTAGATCAGTACGGCGCCCCAGCCGCCGGGCCCCGGATTTCCCGAGCAGGCGCCGTCCGTATAGATGATTACACTTTT
>JAZLHZ010000067.1:0-2419 GCA_045617085.1 Clostridia bacterium | reverse complement strand
GATCAACGGATTCCTTGGTGTTAATCTGTTTTCTGTGGTTCCGGTACGCCTTTATGAGCTGGCCGTATCCTTGCAGGCAACGATGACTGCCGGTATCACCGGGTACGGTGCAAACTCTATCGGAGAAGTTGCGAAGGAAGCGCGTGGGGATTTCAGCCTGATCGAAAGCCTGACGGAATACACCAGCAGCGGCGGTGCCGGTCTCGGCAGTATTACCAGTCCGTTTATGATACTTTTCTGCATTATTCTCATGGCCTACGCCGTGATCAAGGTGTTCTTCGCAAACCTCAAGCGCGGGGGCATCCTGCTCATCCAGATCGCGGTAGGAAGTCTGTATATGTTCAGCGTTCCCCGCGGTTATACGGACGGATTCGTCCAGTGGTGCAAGCAGATTATTGGTCTTTGCCTGACGGCATTTTTGCAAGCAACAATCCTTGTTGCCGGTCTGATGCTGTTCCAAGATCATGCGCTGCTTGGACTTGGTCTTATGCTGTCTGCCGGTGAAGTGCCCCGAGTTGCCGGAGCCTTCGGTATGGATACCAGCACAAAGGCAAACGTGATGAGCGCCGTCTATGCCACCCAGTCCATCGTCAATACCACAAAAACGATTGCGGCGGTGGCGAAATGAGCACTCCACAGCTTGTCCCAACGATGGGCAGTCTCTTTGATGGGATCGGAGGATTCCCTCTCGCTGCTGTCCGAAACGGAATTGTTCCGTTATGGGCGAGCGAGATAGAAGCCTTTCCCATCGAAGTGACAAAACATCACTTTCCCGATATGGTTCATGTCGGGGATATTACGAAGCTGAACGGAGCAGCACTGCCGCCTGTAAACCTGATTTGCGGCGGTAGTCCGTGTCAGGATCTTTCGATTGCCGGAGCAAGAGCCGGACTGTCCGGTGCTCGCTCCGGCCTTTTTATGGAACAAATCCGAATTGTGAAGGAGCTGAGAGATGAAGACCGACGTCGTGGAAGGACAGGTGTCGATGTCCGACCTCGGTATATGGTGTGGGAAAACGTCCCAGGCGCTTTCTCCTCCGGAGAACCAAAGGGAGAAGACTTCCGCATCGTCCTCGAAGAAATATGCCGAGTTAGCTGCGATACCGTTTATGTACCTCGATCTTACACCTGGGACTGGCAACCTGCTGGGGCAATACGAGTGGGAGATGATTTCTCCCTGGCGTGGAGAGTCCTCGATACTCAATACTGGCCCGGCACCCCGCAACGCCGTAAACGTATCTACCTTGTCGCAGATTTTGCAGGCGGAAGTGCCGCTCAAATACTATTTGAGCAAGACCGCCTGCCTGGGTATCCTGCGACGGGCGGAGGAACGCGGCAAGGAATTGCCGCCAACACTGGAGCAGGCATTGCGGATTCAGAGCGGGCTGACCGAGCCTGCGGTGCGCTGACTGCGCCGATGGCTTTCGCTCAAAATCAGAGAGATGAAGTGCGGGATCTGCACGATGTGGCAGGCGCACTGGCAGCACAGCCGGGCATGAAACAGCAGACATTCGTGGTGGCGGGGTTCTCTGCCGGAGCCGGAAAAACAGCCGGCAGCATTGGGTATCATGAAGAGCTTGCACCGACATTGCGTGGTGGACAAAGCGGGAATATGATGCCGAGCGTCCTCTGCCTCAATGACCAGGGTGGACAAATCATGGATGTCAGTTTGAAAATTGCAGGAACATTGCGTTCGCAGGAGCATGGCCACCAGCCGATTGTCTATGAAAACCACGGAATTGATTCCAGGTATAAGATGCTGAGTGCTGTGGCACCAACAATGTCTGCCCAATATGGTACGGGAGGAAATAATGTTCCACTGGTGGAGCAAGCATCCACCTATTGCATCTCAGGGAATATCATTGATCGGCAGCCGGAGAACGGCGGAAACGGCTTTGGGTATCAAGCGGATCTGGCTTATACAATTACTACTGCGGATCGTCACGCCGTGTTCAGTCGTCAACGTGTCGATCAGTTCAAGGCTGACGAGGTCGCCAGTACGGAAAGCGCCAGACAGCATAAGGATGCCACTGACCTCATCCTGCATGAGAACTGCGCCGAGAACACCCAACTGATTCGCCGCCTTACTCCGTTGGAATGTGAACGATTACAGGGATTCCCCGATGGTTGGACAGCGCTTCCTGGCGCATCAGACGCGTCGAGGTATAAAGCCCTGGGCAACAGTGTGGCGATTCCATGTGTGGAATATGTAATGCAGGGTATCGCGTGGGCAATGGCAGATCGATAGGATTCGCTGTTATGCTTGGTTTTTCGCTTGCTTCTTCGTTGGGTTTGGTGAATAGCTTTAAGGAACTTCGCCCGCTATACTTGCGTTACCGCTGAAGGAAAGGAGAATGCCGTATGGCAGAGAAAACGAAGAACCTCTGTGCGCAAATACCGGAAAGCCTGCACAACAGAGT